>NZ_JUEI01000005.1:0-139774 GCF_000802655.2 Paenibacillus sp. IHB B 3415
CCGGCTGCCGCTTATGGCAGCCCCGGGGTTGAACAAGCGTACCCGGTGTATATCCCGCATCCTCAATCGTTTCCCAGCAGACCGTTAAAAACAACCGTTCCTGAGGATCCATCGTCTCCGCTTCCCTTGGGGAGATCCGGAAAAATTGCGGGTCAAAGCAATCCGGATCGTCGATGAAGCCTCCCCAGCGGGACACCGGCTTGCCCGAAGGCGAAACAATATCCTTATAGCTTTCCCATTGCCAGCGGGTGGACGGAACCTGGCGGATACTATCCTTGCCCGCCTTCAAATTGTCCCAAAAGGCGGCTAGCCCGTCCGCATCGGGATACCTTCCGGCCATCCCGATAATAGCAATGTCACCGTCCGCACCGGCATCTGGCGATGGCAGGGCGTTCGCTGCCGCTTGTTCCCGGCCTTGCGGCTGGTCGGCGGACCTGAAGGACGGGATGTTTCCGTACGTATCCTTCCTGCCAAAACGACCAGAATAGGCCGATGCCAAATAGTCGGCCAGCTGCAGGGCCGTCGTATGCTCGAACAGCAGCGTTGGCGGCACAGCGTCTCCGATCTCATTTTCGATGGCATTCGCAATGGCAAGCAGGCCTGCCGAATCGAGACCCAGCTCGTAATAGCCGGCATGGGGATTCAGCTCTTCTTCCGTCTTCTGCAGCTGTTCCGCCAGAAGCTTCCGCACGAGCTTCAGCGCTGCCGCAGCCCCCGCCGCATGGCTCTGCTGCTGTTGTCCGTCCGGGCGAGACTCACCGATAATAATTTCCGCTCCCGTATTGTCTTGGCGAATCAGCTTCATTGTGAAGTTCGTCAGCTCAGCTACTTTACTCCCTTGATTATCGTAATAACTGATCGTCATCGATAGCAGCTCTCCCCTTTGTTGGACGGAAGAGGAGAGTACCTCGGCGGAACAGCCGGTCTGCAGCAGTCCCGAAGCGCGGAACGATTCGTAAAATAACGGCAGCAGCAGACCTTTCCCGGTCTGTAATCCACCCTTGAACAAGCCCCCGAGAATCCCGGCCCCGCTTCCGTCCAGGAGTACGGGATGGAACATAAATTTGTCCGCCGTCAGGAGCGCCTCCTCGCTGACAGCCGTTTCCATGATGTAGGCTTTGTCTGTTTCCCATAACGTTCCCGCAGCTTTCATGAAACCGGTATGCAAGACGCCGCGCTGCGTCCACTCCTCGTACATCCTGCCCAGATCCCGGGAACGCGCCGGGGCCGACTTGTATTCGTCCGGATATAGCTTATCGTCGAACAGTACGGGCCCGATCCGGTGCATTTCTGCCACTGCATACAAGATTTCCTCACCGGAGCATATTCCGCTGCGCCGGCTCCGGCCCCCGAAGCGCACCGCCCAGCGGCCTTCCGCAGTTTCCGTCACCTGGATGGTGAGCACAATATCCTCGCCGGGCCGGGCGGTCAATGGCTGATGGATGGACAGATTGCGCAGTTCAAGCTCGTTGAACCGGTATTTGTACTTCCGGAAGATTTGATAAAGTATATCGATATAGGCCTGGCCTGGCAGAAGCGATTGTCCGCAGACCTGATGATGCCGAATCATCGGATTATTTTGATTAAAGACCAGCTGCTGCTTCATTCGTGATCCTCCTTTAGGCGTACGATTCCCAGATGATCGGTTCGCTCTCCGCTTCACCCGGCTGCGAATCGTCAGTCCCCTCAAGCCCGGTGGTGACGCCCGGCCCTCCATACGGCTCCATAGCCGGCAGCGGCAGCGGACGGCGGAGCACATCCGGTACGCGAAGCTCCTCCCAGCCTTCGAGGATGATATGCGCGTTCGTGCCTCCGTCCGCAAAACAGTTCAGCGCTGCGGTACGGGGACCCGCCCACTCCTGATGCTCCCTGCTGAAATAAAAAGGCGAAGCGCCGATATCGAAATGTTTCATCGGCGTATGGCCGGACAGGAACGGAACATACCCCCGGCGATCCAGCATCAAGACAAGCTTAATCAAGCCGGCGATACCTTCTGCACACAGCGGATGTCCAATGTTGGGCTTGGCAGACCCGATGCAAAGAGGCGGTCCGCCTGCCTTGCGGTACACGGCTTGGGTCGCCTTCAGCTCCAGCAGATCGTTCACCTCCGATCCTGACCCGTTCGCTTCGATGTAGCCGATCTCCTCCGGCTGCTTGCCGCTCCGGGCCAGTGCCTGGCGCATCACTTCTGTCTGCGCCGTATAATTCGGCGCGGCCGGTCCCGCTGTCCGTCCGTCATTGTTAACGGCAACTCCCTTAATGACCGCATAAATCCGGTCTCCGTCTTTCAGCGCTTGCGCTACAGGCTTAAGCAGTACGATTCCTGCTCCTTCCGACAGCACCACGCCACTCGCTTTCCCGTCGAAGATATGGAATTGCGGCTCAGGACTCAGGATGCCGCGCTGCCGGAACAGCCGGTGCGATTTGTCGGATACGAGCAGACTGACACCGCCGACAAGCGCGCATTCGATCTCGCCGGCAAGCAGTGCCTGTACCGCCACGTTCAAGCCGACGAGCGCCGACGAGCAGGCCGTATCCAAGACCACACTCGGACCCCGAAGGTCAAAATATTGCGAAATGTTAGCCGCCAAATAGTTCGTTCCGACCGCCAGAATCGGATTCCGGGCCTGGAGCAGGCTGGCTTCGTCCGGCTCGTGCCGGCTCCGCGCGCCGATATAGACTCCGATGCTGCGCTCCTTGATCTCCTCCGACACATAGCCTGCATGATGCCATGCCTTCAGGCTCTCCTCGAGCAGCAGCAGCGCTTGAGGGTCCATCGCGTTCGCGTCTTCCTCCGACAGGCGGAAATGTGAGGCAGGCATCGTGCGCGAACAGTCAAGCAGCCCTGCATAATCAGCTGCTCCACCCGTCCAGTTATCCCGGGTTACCGTTCGGATCGCCGACCTTCCCTCTGACAATAGCCGCCAGTAGCCGTCCGGTGTCTCCGCTCCCGGGAAACGGCAGGACAGGCCGATGACCGCGATATCGGCCGGCCCCGTTCCTGTCCTCACTGCCGTGGCAGGAACGGGGTCTGCCTTTGGTGCGGGGATCGGTTGAACCGGCTGCTTCTCCCGGCCGTTTAGCATCGCTCCGAGAATCCCCTTGTCCTTATCCGAAGCTCCTTCTTCCGGATTCGTTGCGGCCCCCAGGGAGAACGATGCGCCGTGTTTATCCGCCAGCCACTCCGACAGCAGGCGGATAGTCGGATATTCATATAATACCGACGGGTCCAGATCAATGCCGGCCGACTGCCGTACGGTCCGCAGCACCTGGGCAAGCATTATGGAATCGACGCCGTATTCGGTGAACGGCGTATCGGGATCAAGCCGCGACTGGGCAAGCTTCAGTTCATTCGCAAAGACGCCGGTCAAGAGTGCCGACACGGAATACAGAAGGCCTTCTCTCCCGTCTTGTCCGGTATTATGGGCCGTCCCCTGCCGCAAAGGCTGAGACTGCGATTCCCCCTGCCCGCTCCCCAGTCTGCGCAGCAGCAGCTGTTCCGGCTTCCAGTGCTGCGGATCGACGACGGCCGGCAGCACGACCGGTCCAAGACCCCGGGCTAGAATACGATCCAGCAGCCTTAAGCCTTCGTCATTCGTATGCGACAGCAGACCACTTTGCCGATAGATCCGGCTCTTCACTTCGCCTATGCCCGTTTCCTTCCAATTGGGCCACTGGACGCTGACAACCGGGATTTCCCCGCGCCATGCCTGTGCCGCGTAATCCATATAAGCATTCGCCATTGCATAATCACTCTGTCCGGATGCAAGCGCCGGCACAATGGACGACACGGACGAGAACAGCACGAAGAACTGCAGAGGCTCGCTTTTCATGCAGCGGAGCAATACATCCAGCCCCGCTGTTTTTGGAGCCAGCACCTCCCGGATGCCGCTGCCTGATTTACGGATAAACGCCGGCGTCTCCTGATCGACGATCCCGGCGCAATGAAGCACGCCGCCGATCCGGCCCCAGGCGGCTCTGACTTCATCGAAGCAGCGGCGCACCGCCTCCTCATCGGTCAGATCAAGGGACAGCACTTTCACCTCGGCCCCCAGTGCCTCGAGCTCTCTTACGGCCCGGATTTTCCGCCCGATCGCGCTGTCTGCGTCCGCCTCGTATGCCTCCCACTGCGCCCGGGGCGGAAATGCTTCCCGCCCCGTCAGCACCAGCCGCCTAACACCCCGGCGGTTGACGAAGTGCTTCGCGCAGAGCGCCCCTATGCCGCGGGTGCCCCCGGTAATCCACAGCGTTTGCCCTTCCGGAAACGAGACGGGCGTCGCTTCTCCGCTATCCATAGGCAGCTCACCCAAGCAGGCGCGGTACCGCGTCCCGCTTAGGTAGCGCACCTCGGCCTCCTCACTATCCGTCAGCAGCTCTGCCGCAATCGTCTCCGCCATAATAGGCTCGCCGCAATCCGGTCCGAAGTCCACATGCCTTGAACGAAGATGACTGTATTCGCTCTGCAGCATCCGGTACAAGCCGGCCCGCACAGCACCCGACAGATTGCCCGGGCCATTCTCCGCCTCCAGCCCCCGGGTTACGCCGATCAGCTTCATAACGTCCCGGCTCCCGAATTCGACCAGCCGCTGAAGCCAGGTTATCCAGTCTTCCACCTCATCGCTCCGCTGCTTCCCGCAGCCGATTAAGTCGATGAGACCCGAATAGGCCGCTTGCTCCGGTGCGGGCTTGTCCAGCTCACCGCGCAGCTGCTCCGGGCCCATGATCTGGGCCGGAGCAAGCTTATGCGACAGCAGCAGCGCTAACGGCTTCGTCTCCTCCGACGCCAGAATGGCGACCGTTCCGCGGTTGCTGCCCGGCTCTGCCCGGAGAGGGCAAGGCTCCCATTCCTTCCGCAGTATCCGCAGGCTGCGCCCGGCATGCGCATCTTCGCCATTACGCTGCGCCTCCTGCCGGTGCTGTTCCGCCGCCGAGATGTCCCCGGCATCTTGTTCAGGCGGCAGCCAATACCGTTCCTTCAGGAACGGATACGTCGGCAGGCTGATCCGCCGGGGCTTGCGGTCCCCATACCATGCGTCCCAGTCCGCCGCCGCCCCTTGTACCCACAGCTCAAGCGCCGGTTTCGCCTTCTTTTGCCGGATACAGCGGTTCATCAGGGGAGTCAGCTCCTGCTCCAGCAGGCGCCGGTCGGTGAGTGCACGGCCTGTAACCATACCGTCTCCCCCGCCAGCAGACAGGTAACTGTTCAATGCATCAATAACCGCTTTTCTGGAATCCGCCTGAAAAGCAAGCCGTACGTCCATTGCATCACGGCCAGTCTGCAGCGTATAGGCAACATCGGCCAAATCGATCTGCTCCCGGGTAGCGATCACAATTGCCAAGCTTCGGGCGTACTCCGCCAGCTGCTCACCGCTTTTGGCTGATAGCACGAACAACGGCTGAACGCCCCGCCCGGCGGAAGGTCTCTTGTCGGTATATTCCTCAAGGACAAGATGGGCATTGGTTCCGCTGAAGCCAAACGAACTGACCGCAGTGCGGCGCGGCGCACC
Source organism: Paenibacillus sp. IHB B 3415 (assembly GCF_000802655.2). NCBI lineage: Bacteria > Bacillati > Bacillota > Bacilli > Caryophanales > Paenibacillaceae > Paenibacillus > Paenibacillus sp. IHB B 3415. Next base: position 5,508 of record NZ_JUEI01000005.1, read on the forward strand.
ATTTCGGCTCTCCCAGTTCTTCGTCTCCGTATTCACATAGAACGGCGAATCTTCGCAGGAATAATGCTCATTCGGCACCCGGTAGTGCAGCGTCGGGACGAGCTTCTTATGACGCATAAGCAGCACGGCCTTCTGGATGCCGGCGATGCCGGCTGCCCCGGATGTATGGCCAATATTGCTTTTCACGGAACCGATAGCGCAATAGCCTTTACGGCTCGTTCGTTCCTTAAATACGGCCGATATTGCCTCAAGCTCGATCGGATCGCCCAGCTTGGTGCCGGTTCCGTGCATCTCCACATAACCGATGCTCTCCGGATCAATGCCGTACTTCTCATAGATATCCCGCACAAGCTCCATCTGGCTGCTCAAGCTCGGCGCGGTGATGCCGTTCGTTCTCCCGTCCTGATTGATGCCCGATCCGAGAATGACACCATGAATGGAGTCACCGTCCGCCTCTGCGTCTCCCAGCCGTTTCAGGACGATAGCGCCGACTCCTTCGCCGGGTACGAACCCGTTGGCGCTGTTATCGAAGGCTTTGCACTGCCCGTCAGGTGAGAGCATGCCCGCATCGCACATCGAAACGTACGTTTCCGGGGTCAAATATAAGCTCACGCCGCCGGCCAGTGCCATATCGGTTTCCCGGTTCAATAACGCCTGGCAGGCCAGATGAACAGCAACAAGCGAGGAGGAGCAAGCCGTATCAATCGGGATCGCCGGCCCCTTCAGGTTCAGGTAATAAGCCAAGCGGGCGGCCGCTATGGCATGGCTGCTTCCCGTCGTATGGGCAAAGCCAAAGCCGGAAGACATGTCCGCCTTTCCTCTCTCTCTGCACAGCGCCCCGTATTCGCTGCTCATGATGCCGAGATATAGACCGCACTTCATGCCGTCCAGCCGCTGAGGGCTATACCCGGCGTCCTCAAACGCCTTGTATCCTTCCTGCAAAAACAACCGGTGCTGCGGATCCATCCATTCCGCTTCCGTCGGCGATATATGAAAAAAGAGCGGATCGAAATCCGCAAAGTCTTCGAGCATTCCCAGCCATTTGGCATAAACTTTTCCTTTTTGAGGATGCGGATTGTAGTAGTTGCCGGTATTCCAGCGCGACGGGGGAATCTCCTTGACGGAATTCCTTCCCGCCGACAAATTGTCCCAATACTGCGGCAAATCGTCAGCCTCCGGATATTTGCCGGACATTCCGACAATCGCGATGGCTTCCCGGCCGGCAACCGTCCGGTCCGCAGGCTTATTCCGCCGCCCGTCTATGTTCGTATACGATTCGGCTGCGGCTGTCTGTCCTTTGCCGGATGCCAGCAGCGCCTTGGCTTCATCCGGCCGGATTTCCTTTCGCATCAGCGCCTGCAATATTTGTTCCGCATTCATCGGCATTCCCTCTTTTGCCATAAATTCAATTCCCGAACAAGTTCATAATCCGGTCCCGCACTTCATCCTGAAAGAACGTCTTGGTGTGCATATCAAGCTCCTGCTGCACAACTTCCGGAAGCTCCCTGCGCAAAGAAGCGGTCAAATGGTCTTTGAGCGTTATTAAGGATATTCTTGGTTTCTCCGCTAACTGTCTGGCTACGCCGTACGCATGCTCCAACACTTCATTCCTTGGAAGTACAGGGAACGGAATACCTCTTTTCTGCAGCTCCGCGCCCCGATAGCTGCCTGCGCTGAGGAGCATTTCCTGTGCCAGGCTCATGCCCAGCTTACGGGGTACGATCAGCGTGGAGCCGAAGCCGGGCGTAAAGCCGTATTTCATAAAATTCGTATTGTATACGCTTTCCAAACTAAGAATGACTATATCTGAAAATAACCCGAGCACGAATCCGCCGCCAATTCCGTGACCCTGCATGGCGGATATCACCGGAATTTTGCAATTTAAGGCCAGGCTGTACACATCGAGATCGGTGAACCGGGCACGGCCTTCATGAAGGCTTAGCAGTGACTCACGGGTACCGCCGGAGGCAAAGTAGCTGTCGTATCCGGTCAGAATGACCGCTTTGCCGTCCGGATTGGCATCGATCTCCGCAAAGGCAGACCGCAGCCCGGCGATCAGCTCTCCGGAGAACATATTCCGGTTAGCACGGTCCTCCATCGTAATTTGGAAAATGCCTGCTTCCGCTTCATCCAGCCGAACGACCGAAGAGAACATTGCCATCAGCCCCCCCAGCTGTATTCACGGTGATAATCCCGGACCTGTACAAGCTCCAGCCGGCCTTTACCCCGCAGCGCCTGCCAAGCCTCCGGGATCAGCTGCGAATGGGGCTTCGCATTACGGGTTCCGAATTTGATCGCCTGCGTATCCCGCAATAGCTCATCGTATTCCGCCATTGACAGCGGATAACGTTCGCCCAGCGCCCGTTCGATGCCGAAACGCCGCTGCCGCCGCTGGCCTTCCGCCGTCACGACACCACTATAAAACTCGGAGCAGCATCCCGAGCCGTAAGAGAAACAGCCGATTCGCCCCGGCGTCTCGAAGCTGCCCTGGTCGATGGTGCCGGCGAGAGACAGAAACAGGGTCGCACCCATAATGTTGCCTACCCGCTGGCAATAACTGATTCCCGGCATAACACGCCGGAGGAAATCCTCCTCGATTTCAGCCTGACCCGCCTTTGCTTCCTTTCGCATCATGGTGCGGTGGGCACCTTTGACCATTCCGCCGAATGGCGTATGGCTGGCCAGATATTGGAACGTGCTCCGGTAATCCGCGCCGATTACCCGCTTTTTGTATTCCTGGAACGTTTGCTGGCAGCAATCCAGGTAGGAGAGCAAGGATAGATCCACATCGCCCGCCTCCGTATCCGGAACGGGGCGGCAGGTATCCATCACTTCATATCCGTAATAACCGTTCGCTCCGATATCGGCTTCGAATACAGCCGGATTCTCGCCGACCAGCACCGCTGCTGCACCCGAGCCACCGCTCGGTTCAGCGAACGACCAGTCCGCCCCTTCGGCCTCGGCGGCGTCAGCTGCCGAGAACCGGGAGATGTCCGTCGCGATCACCAACGCCTTGGCTCCGGGCGAGGTTTGCGACAATACGAAATTGACGGCCATCTGGAATCCTGCTGTACCGGAATAACAGGCCTGTTTGATTTCGAATAGCCGGCAGTTCCGGCTTAAGCCCAAATAATGATGGATGTAGGTGCTGAGCGATTTGCCGAAATCGATGCCCGATTCCGTGCAAGTCACAAGCAGCTCTATCCGCCCGATCTCCTCCGGTGTCATATCATCGAGGAGCGGTTTGGCGGCGTTGACACCGAACGTAACGGCATCCTCGTAGGGCATCGCCACCGTTTTTTCCTTCACCAGCAAATTCTCGAACCGGGAGGTGTCCAGGCTGCGGAATTTGGCCAGCTCGAGAACATCCAATCTGGCCGACCCGCCATACACATTCATCGCTTCGATTCCAACCGAGACCATCGTATCGCACTCCCATCGTTTATTTTGAAGCTCCCGTATAGCGAAGCTGCTGCAAGTAATGACCGGCTTGGCCGCTGTCCAGCGTCCCCGTGTATACCTTTTCCAATATCTCGTCGACCGACAGCTCGGCCTCAGCCGTGCCCGCGTTAGGCGGACCCTCCTTTTCTGTCTGCGTTTCCTGTACGTATTCCGCAAAATCATACAGTGTCGGATAGGCGTAGATTTGGGTTGCCGTTATTGCTGTACCGAATAGGCGGTTAACCGTCTGAATCCATTCCACACCGATGACCGAATCCAGCCCCAAATCAACAAATTTCCGGGAAGGATCAATCTCTTCAGGCTTCAAATACAAAGCTTCCGCCAAGCTTAAAGCCAGCTGCTTCAGCAGATCTGACGGCCCTGCGGATGGAGCGGACACCGGCGGGTGAAGGACGGCTTCCTCCTTCGGCAGATCAGCAATATGCCCCTCGGATGATGGGGATATCAGCTGAACCAAATACCCGGAAAAATCTCGTAGTGTCGGATACTCGTACACTTTCGTTGCCGGAATTTTCGTGCCGTACCGTTTGTTAAGGGTCTGAATCCATTCGACCCCGATAATGGAATCCAGCCCGAAATCAACAAACTTCCCGCCCGGGTCGATCTCGCTGCGCTTCATGTAGAGCGCCTCAGCCAAGCTAAGTGCCAGTTCTTCCTGTAACGCGTGCTCGTTACCGGCTTCGCACAGGTCCGGCCTGCGCTGCGGTTCCCTGCCGCTGGACGCTCCGGCGGTATGGGGTAGCAATTCGGAGGAAGGCTTGAGCGAGATGAAAGGTCTGGAACGGTCTGCCGCTTGTACGGTGCTCTTGGACCCGTATTCGGTTACCGGCCGCAACGCTGTTATCCCCTGCAGCTCCGAAACTTCCTGCGTGCGGGCGTCAGCCGTTGAAGCCGTCTGCGGCTCTACATGCGGCTTTGCCGCGGCCGGAGCTGAGACCGCCGGGTATGAACCGGACTCGTACCCTACCGGCGCAGTGTCCGGCGCTTTCGGCTGCTGCTCCGAGGCCCCTTTGCCCCTTCTGTCACCAATCCAATACCTCTCCCGCTGGAACGGATAGGTTGGCAGTCCAATCCGGGGAACGGGAACGCCGGCGTACATCGCCTTCCAATCGAGATCGTAGCCTGCGGCGTACAGCTCCGCCAACGCGTGCAGTCCGTTCTCCAGGGCCGCGCCCCGTACCGATTCTATTTCCCTGATAATGCCCTGTCCCAGCTCTTCGAAGAGCGGTTGACGGCGGAATTTTCCATTCACGCCAAGGTGCCCGGCACTGAAATACCCGCCCGTATCGCGTCCTTCAAGCAGCGCCTCAAGCTTATCCTTCATATCCTCCCGGCTTTGAACGACGAAGGCGGCCCGTGCCCCTGCGAAATGCTCCCTGCCGTTCAGCAATGCGGCGCATACTTCGGCGATCCGGTACGATCCTCCATTCCGTTCGAGCCATAGCAGTAAATCTCTCGCCCGGTTCTGTAACGCTTGCTCCGATTTAGCGGATATGCACAGCAGTTCGTGTGAACGGTCCAGCGGGGACAGAATCTTCCGCTCCGGCGCTTCTTCCACCAGCACATGGGCATTCGTGCCTCCGGACCCGAAGCTGCTGACGCCTCCCCTGCGCAGCGGATGACCTTCCGGCAAAGGCCAGGACTGCTGCTCCGAGGCAACGAAGAAGGGGGACTGGTCCAGCGAGCAATGCGGATTCAGCTCATGAAAATGCAGTGAAGCCGGAATACTCCGGTTCCGCATGCTGACCACAAGCTTAAGCAGCCCGGCGATCCCCGCAGCTCCCTCGAGATGTCCGATATTCGTCTTAATCGAGCCTAGGCCGCAGTAAGGCTGCGGGGAATCCTCCGTTTTACCGCCGGACAGCCTGGTGAACGCCTCCTTCAAGCCGCCGATCTCCACCGGATCACCGAGCGAAGTGCCCGTTCCGTGCGCTTCGATATAGCCAACCGTTTCGGGAGCAAAGCCAGCCTTACGAAGAGCGGCGGCTACCAGATCGGCCTGCTTGGCCGGATTCGGAACCGTAAGTCCGCCGGCCTGGCCTCCATGGTTAACAGCCGTGCCTTTGATAACGGCAAGGATGGTATCCTGATCCCGCAGCGCTTGATCAAGCGGCTTCAGCAGCACCATGCCGGCTCCTTCCCCGCGCACGTATCCGTTCGCTTCGGCATCGAACGTGCGGCAGGCACCGTCCTTCGACAGCATCCCCGCCTGGTAATAGGTGATGCTGTTGGCCGGGTGGCACATCAGATGGATGCCGCCCACAAGCGCCTGCCCGCATTCCCCATCGGTCATGGAACGTACGGCCTCATGAATGGCTACAAGCGAGCTGGAGCAGGCCGTATCGATCAACAGACTCGGGCCATGCAGATTAAAATAATACGAAAGGCGGTTCGGCAGGGCCGCCATAGAAGCGCCAGGGCCGTAGTAAACCTCGTGCTTATCCAGCAGCCTCTGATAATCAGAGCCGCTGGCCCCGATAAACACACCCGTATCGCTACCGGCCAGCTCCTTGGCCGGATAACCTGCGTGCTCGAAGCATTCCCAGGCAAGCTCAAGCAGCAGACGCTGCTGCGGGTCAATCCATTCGGCTTCCTTCGGGGAGATCCGGAAAAACGAAGGATCGAAGCCCGAAATATCGTCCAAAAAACCGCCCCTATCGATCCCCCTATGGGATTGAGCCGTATCGACGGAATCCGGCCACTCCCATCTGCCGTCCGGCATACGCCCGACGGCGTTTCTTCCTTCCTGCAGCAGCTCCCACAGTTCATCCAGATTGGACACGCCTCCGGGAAACCGGCAGGCGGCGGCAACGATAGCGATACCGTTATCCGGTGCCGCTTCGCCAATCCTGGCAGCAGCTTGACGCAGGTTCCCGCTATCCGTGCAATCCGGAGCATCAACGGGCTTCACAGCGGCAACCTCCTCTTCGGCTTGCGGCTCCTGAGGGGCAGCCTGATCCTCCAAGTAAGCAACGATGAGCTGCGGCGTATTATATTGAAAGAAAAAGGCCGGCTCCAATCGGACAGAAAACTCGTGGCTGATCCGTTCGTTCAGCTCCAGCAGATCCGCCGAATCCAGTCCCATCTCCATCAAAGGCTGGTCCATGGAGAATTCTTGACCGCCCCCCAGGACGAGACCGATAACCTTCGTCACGTAGTCGCGGATCAAGCCGTTTCGGGATGGAACATTTCTGGCCGGCAGCGGCATCTTCGCCGCGGGTAACGCTTTCACTTCTTCAGGCGAAGGCGATGCTGCATGCTTAAGCTTCTGATGCCGGTGCTGCAAATCGTATTCGATCCAGACGCCTTGACCCTCGTTCGCGGTATCGAGCGGCCGGTAGCCCGGTATCAATTGCTTAATCTCCGCCCCATGCCATTCGTGAAATCTTAAATTCGGGTCCGCCGGGCTGCCATGCTCGTTGCGCAGCCGGATATAATCCTCCAGCGGGACCCCGGAATTCCGCGAGTAATTCTTGCACCGGGTAATGCCTGCTACGGTATGTACTCCGCTAATCAGGCTGCATCGCAGCAGCATAAATTCCAGCAGCTGGTCCCCCAAATTCCGGTGCTGCATCCCGGGCAGAATGTTCAGTCCAAGCAGCTGGACTACCGGTCCATTCTCCTCTTGCAGCTCTTCCAACCGGCCGAAGGAAGCCTGCCTCAGCTGCCCGGATGCTCCAATTCTCTGGGAGTACACCGCTCCGGCTATTCTTCCATCCACTTCAAGGACAAGCTGACCCGCCGGGTCCTGCTCCCATCTGCTCCGGATGGAGGAGGGCGGTGTTCGAAGATCCGGCTCCCAGCATGCCTCCTCCAGCTCCTCTAGAGCCGGCATATCGTCCAGACGGGCATACCGGATTCTATAGTCTCTCCGTTCGAACCGGTTCAAGGTAATACGGCCGAAGGGCATCGTCTTTGGGTATTTGCGGAAATAATTAGAATCCGGAAACAAGCCCGCCTCGGATGCGGCCATTAGAAACTGCTCTGCACTTACAAGAAGCTGCTGGGAGAAAGCGTGGTAGGCATCGAAATGCAAGCTTTCGCATTTGCTTATATAATCGCGTACAGTCCGCGTCTCCAGGCCGTGTACCTCCAGGATGATTATACCGTCCTTACCCATGACGGATGCCCAGCGTTCCAGATGCTCCACCAGGCTTTGAAACACGTCGGTTCCCGGAATCTCATTCCCTTCCGAATCGGTATACGGCTGGTCGAAACGGACCCGCGAGCGGGCAGCGGCCGACACCTGATCTGCCGGCGGCAGGTAGGGGCGGTCATGATCGAGAAACGAACGGACATGCAGAATATGCTCCGGGTCCCCGATCCCTAGCTCCCTCAAATCCCGGATCACCTGGGCCGGATCTCCAATATTGCCCTTGAGCACCAGATGCTCCGTCCCCTGCAGGGTCAGGCTTGTCGCGTCCAGCGCCTTCCCGTTATAATCGATGCCGATCAGCTTAAGCGGATATTCCTGCAAATGCCGGCCCCGGACCGTTTTATCCCGGATGATGGCATGCATCTTCTTCAGCAGGGAGCCGTCCCCGCATCCCATGTCGGCAATATATTTCGGCTGCTCCGCGAGCGGCTCACGGTTGAATATCGCCAGGACGATTTCCTCCATATCGGAGAAATATTTCTCATGCTGAAATCCGCTGCCCACGACATTCAACGTCCGGTCGATATGCAGCTCATGCCCTTCCCCGTCATGTCCGAAGACCGCCCTGGAATCCCCGAACAGAATCTCGTCCATACTCAGGAGCATCGGCCGGTAGGCGGCCATCGCCGCGGTAATGAAAATACGGTCCACCATAAAGCGGCCCGTATCAGTCAGGCAATCCTCGTCCTTAACTTGCGCCAGCCAGCCGTGATGTGAAAAGTAACGCTTAATCTCCTTACGGGTGCGCGCCCCCATGTTCTTCAGCAGCAGCGTGTTGCTTCCGTCTTGCCCGTAGCTTAGCTGGCCGTTTTCTTTCAGTGCCAGGAGGAGCGGAATCACCAGCAAGCCGTCCATAAACCGGGCCATGACCGGGTCCTGCATATCCCACTGCCGCTCCGACCGTTCGATCCAATGCTCCAGTGTGAGCTTGGATGGGTTTCTTTTTAAATATGATTTCATCGGAAAAGACAACAGCGGCACGCCTTCCTCCCGCATCTGTTCATGAACATCGGCCGAAGCCGTGCGGATATAAGCATCCCCTTCGCTTCTCTCCACCCAATGCATCGATTCAAGCATGTTCAGCGCGATGCGTAAAAAACCCTTGTTGGCGTTCAGTTTCCCGCAAAGCTCCTGAAATGAAACCGGGTCCGTCAAGGACAGCTCCGCGAAAAGTCCCTGCTTGCTGCATGCTGCAATGACGGGAATGGCTATATAGCCATTACTATAATCGTTCAATATCGTCAGCATAGATTATTCGTCCTCCCAAGGAAATTGTCCCTTCTCCACATAGCGGTAAATCTTCTCCAGATTCCGGGGGTCCGCGAAAATCTTCTCGTTAGCCGCCAAAGCTAACGGTTTGGATGTCGTCAATATCCCGCGCAGCTCGTTCATATAGGTTTTGTAATGCGCAATCGCGGGTTTCGGCAGCTTCTTGAGCCGGAGTAAATGCCTGCGGAGCAGCATTTCGCTGTCCGGGCCGTACCCGTCCACAATCCCCCACGCATGCGCTTCCTGTACCGGAATCGGCTTCGTTGTGAGGGTCATGTAATGAGCCTTCTGAAAGCCCGTCCGCCGAATGAGAAACGGTAATACGCAAGCAGGAAAAAGCCCGAACAGAAGCTCGGACAAGCTGAACTCCGCCTTCTCGTCTGCCAGCACGATATCGCAAGCGGCTGCGAAGCCTACCCCTCCGGCGTTCGCTTTGCCTCTGACATGGGCAATCGTAATGAATGGACCTGTCGCCAGCTTCTGCCACAGGGCATACAAAGGTTCCGGACGATTCTCCAGCGGCTCCCCCGCCGTCAGCTTCGCATGTATACCCTTGAAGTCAGCACCTGTGCAGAAAATACCGTCCATGCCTTCCAGTACAATGACCGACGCACTTTCCTCACATTGCGCCAGCGCGTGTGAGCATTCTTCGACCAACCGGTCGTTTATCGTATTGCCGGCTTCCGGACGGTACAGCTGAAGATAACAGACCTGCCCCTCAACCCGGACCTTAATCGTGTCATAGTTCATGAGGTCCACCTGTATTCCCGGTGATATTCACGGATTTCCTCCAGAACAAGGCGTGCACTCCCGCTTACAGACTTCAGTGCGCCGGGCAGTACTTCCGGATCAATCTTCAGATTGCGTGTGCCGAACCGAAGCGCGTTCGCAGGCTGGAACAACGATTCATATTCGTCAATCGATAGCGGATAACGCTCATCGAGCTGTTGGCCGATCATGAAACTGCGCTGAAGCTCCTGTCCCTTAGCTGAAGCAACTCCGCTAAAAAATTCGGAGCAGCAGCCGGAGCCGTAAGAGAAGCAGCCGATTCGGCCCGGCGTATCGAGACTTGCATGATCGATCGTACTCGCCAGCGAGAGCAGTGCCGTCGCGCCCATAATATTGCCTACCCGCTGGCAATACACCATACCGGGCCTAACCCGCCTTTGGAAGTCCGCTTCAATTTCAGGCGGCTTCGCCTGGACCAGCTTCCGCATCATCGAACGGTGGGCGCCCTTCACCATTCCCCCGAAAGGGGTATGGAAAGCGAGATATTGAAATGTCTCCCTGTAATCGGCTTCCGGCACCCTTTTTTTGTACTCCCGGAATGTCTGCTCGCAGCAGTCCAGATATGACATTAAGGATAAGTCGGCATCGCCTGCTTCGCTGTCGGGAACCGGGCGGCAGCTGTCCATCACTTCATAGCCGTAATATCCGCTCGCCCCTACGTCGATCTGGAATACATACGGACGGGAGCTGACCAGCACAGCAACAGCGCCGGCCCCGGCGCTCGGTTCGGCGAACGACCAATCAGCCGTCAGCACCTCCCCCGGCTCCACAGTCATGAAGCGGGAAATATCCGTCGCGACGACGAGCGCCTTCGCACCCGGTGATGCTTGAGACAGCACGAAGCTGATGGCCGTCTGCAGGCCCGCGATGCCCGAGTAACAGGCCTGCTTGATCTCGAATAACCGGCAGTTCCGGTTCAGACCCAAATAATGATGTATATAGGTGCTAATCGACTTGCCAAAGTCGATGCCTGATTCCGTACAGGTGATAAGCAGCTCAATCCGTTCCTTTTCTTCCGGCGGCAACGCATCAACTAGCGGCTTTGCCGCATTCACGCCGAATGTGACCGGATCTTCGAACGGCAGCGCGACAGCCTTTTCTTTCATCATCAAATTGTCGAACCGGGTTGTATCCAATCCGCGATGCTTGGCCAGCTGCAGCACGTCCAGAAAGGCGGACCCTCCATAGATATTCAACGCTTCAATTCCGACAGGCATTCTATTCCTCGCCCTCTCTGCTTTAAGTTTCTTCATATCTGCTAAGACATATAGCCGTATTCATTCCGCTGAAGCCCGGGCGGGCAGCAGCGCATATGGCGAGCCCCCATCCGTAACGCCTTACGCTTCCATATCATACTTATGGTGACAAAGCTGCTCGCCTCCTTTCCTTTGGCAGGGCCCCCTTAGGGTTCAATGCCGGACGATACTGCCGCATTCCCCTTTCCCGGACAAAATAAAAAGACCGGACACGGGTGTGTCTAGTCTTTACATATATGTATTGAAATTTGGAACTCATAATGTCGACAGCTTCGCCCTTTCATGCTTCCTTCCGGAAGGCACTACCATTTCTATCATATATCCATCGGTTGCCATATAACGTGCCGAAACATCGGTTATACAGCTTCCGGTTTCATAAGCTAAAGTTATTCCTGTACAAGATTCGTTTCCGGCTCCAAAAGGATAATTCCTAAATCGATCGTTCTCCCACCGCCCAACAACTGAAGACTGACCTTCGCGCGCCTTTTGCGTTTGTCAACTTTGGTGACGAGCTCCTCTTTTCCAGTTAAGGGGCCCGACACGACGTTCATACGGGAGTTCTCAAAATACACCCTAGAATTCTCCGCCACATCGTCATGATCGAGCAGCCCCAATATAGGACTAATCTCTTCTTCCGGTATTTGCTTAAAATACTGCTCTTCAGAGGTCTCTAATTCATTCATAGCTTGGTGCTTATAGATAAGATCCTTGCGGCTGCAGTAGTTTAATAACCGGTAGACATGGGGGTTCTTCTGAAGGATATAATAGGTAGAGTAATTCATTTGAGTCTGGATGAACACATAGCCCGGAAATAACAGTCTTTCAATTAAATCATATTGACCGGCTCTTCTTTCCGAAATTTGCTTCTTGGGAACGACGCAGCGTAGCAACTCTCCGGAAAATAGCCGCTGCAGAGATGACTTCACACGGTCTTCGCAGCCATTTCGAACGAATAATACGTACCAGCTCATAATATCCCCCAATAGTAAAAGATTAGAGACAGGCGGACCTTCCGATGAATAAATGCCCAAACTTGTTATAATCAACATATTAGAAAAGAAATTATATAATTGCTATTTTACTCATTATATACCAAAGGTTAGGAGTCTTCAACGATCAGTTACTAGAATCATTGCGCTATTTCTAATTCTTCATTTATTTGCAGCATTTGCTTCTGAACATTCTGATGTTAACAGAAATTCAATATATATCCCTCTTCAAATGTCATAAATTAAAAGGAGAAATCAATGGTCCAAAAAAACACTATTTTTAAAAATACTATCCTTAAAAAGATTCCTATCTTAATTTTCATTTGTTTGTTCTTACTTACTTCTTGCAATAAGGATGCTGAAATATTTATTGGAACGGTGCACACCATAGATGCAGAAAATAAAAGAATCCTGGTTGTCTCCGGCTTAAAAGAAGCGGATTTCAATAAGAGTTCCAAAGAACTTCTCAATTCTAATGAGTATGCTAAGGTCATTTGGGTAAGTAAAGTTTCTCCCTCTAGATTCAAACAGGGTGATAAAATTGAAATAACCTATACCGCGAGCGATGATTCTTATCCGGCACAAGTAACCGCCAAGAAAATCAGCAAAATCAGGAAATGATTCAAAGAATAAAATCTAGCAGGTGCAAGCATCGTTTCCAAAAGAAGCGGTGCTTTTTGATGTGAGACTAAAGCAACTCACAAACACTATTAGCATTTCCTGAGAGCTGCTCTACGCAAAAATTCCCGGGAGAGGGAATTACCTCACCGGGAATTATTAAATATATCTACTATTTAAAGCACTTGGCAGAATCCGATGCGAAAGCACTCATTTTATTGAGTCATGTGAAATAGTGACGCCGATGTATTGGTTTACTTCGTGTCCATCTGCGTTTTTTTTGTAGCGATCGAATTGCTTCAGGAGTTGAATATTACGGGAAGCCACATTCTTGGCGACAAAGCCTATGGCTCAGAAGCGATTCGGAACTGGATTACGACTAAACAGGCCACTTACACCACTCCGCCTAAAACGAATAGTCAACATCCATGGAAGGTCGATTGGTATCGGTACAAAGAACGCCACTTGGTTGAATGCTTTTTCAATTGACTCAATGATAGTTTTCAGACACGCCCTAAATGACAATGTTAAAAAAAGTGGCGTAATGGCCTCCTGCTATTTAGGTGGGCTTAATAGTAGAGCCTTTATTCCGGTCACGAAGATCACGGCATGATTCAAGCGGTTCAGCGGGGTACCCTTACACTAGAGAAGCTGGAAGCTATGACCTTTGGTCGAATTTGGCGGCCTGCTCGGATATGCACCAGTTATAGCAGTAAACGGCTTCAACTGCGCGAACTTCGTTAATCGTGGCGGACGAATCCCAGCTCCAATTCATAGCTTTAACTTTAGCTGAATGAAGAGGCATATCATTTGATATACCCCTTTATCCATCTTATTGCAATTAAATCAAACCGTTTCCATTCTATTTGAACTGGAACCAAGTTAAATTGGCAACTGTGGTTGAATCTGATTTAACAAAAGTAACATATACAGTATGAGTTCCTACAGCTGTCCCGGCATTAAGCGGGATATTCTTGACTGACCATGTCTGCCATCCGCCTGTGCTTTCTGCCGTCCAATAACCCAGCATAGTGCCTGTAGGACTGTCCAAGTGGAATTCTATCCTTCCGCCGGAGTTAGCGGATGCAACCTTCAAATCAATACTTGTTTTAGCTGTACTGCCAAAGTCTACATTTTTAAATGCTATATAGTCGCCATTACTCCCTCCACCAACATCCAGCCCGCCATCAGTGCTTGCCTCATAGGATATAACACCTGAACTAAGGTTATAGCCTTCCGCTTCAAATTTCAATGTGTTGAATTTTGGAGCTGCAGCATAGCTGTTAGTATCTGTTATTTTCAATTCTGAGAGTGTAGTTGCCGCAACTCCACCGACGCGAACATTGTTTAATGTAACTCCGGAGACAGTAGATGTGTCACTCCAACCCTTCATTATTGAAACTTCACCTAAAGCGCGTAAATTGATATTATTATAGACCACATTTTGTATCGGACCGGTTTTTGCAGAAAGATCAAACCATCTGGAGTGAACACCGGATCTTGGCCAGAAGCCTTCTACATCTATATTGTCGAATACGATGTTCTGTGCTGCTGGAGTCCCATAAAGATGACCTACCGCTAAAGCGCGCCAGCACCGGTATACATAAGAGTTTTTAACAACGATGCCATCCTGAAGCTGTTTTACTCCATCTCCGACCTTGAATGCTCCACATCTGCTCCAAGCCAAAGCATCATCCACAACTACATTTGACTGGTTTTCAGGACTTCCCGGCCAGTTTGCAGCTATATCCGTAGTTGCTACATCCCATGTCTTAAATGAGTAGGTGTCATCCTCCGATACTGCTACAGTGTGCTTTATGAGTACATTCTGGCTCTCTTGAATATCTATTGCATCATTTTCATAATCAAGTTCATTGTTGTTGAAGTGCTTTGTATTCTGGAATGTTACGTTATTAGATCTTGTAACGATTGTAGCCCAGCCACCGCTGTCTCTTATGGTTATGCCGTCAACCGTGAAGTTGCTGCACTGCAAGGGTACAAGAATATTGTTCAAATAATTGTTTGTATTTCTCATATAATGGCCATTGCCGTCAATAGTCCCCCTGCCGTATATCTTAATATTGTTTGCATTGGTTTCGGTATAAATAAACCATGTCCCATCCTTATTCAGAGAATTCTTATGGAAATGGGTAGTGTAATCGCTTGGATTTCCTGAACCCCTTATTACAGAACCACCCTCCAGATAAACCGAAACATTGCTTTTTAGAACAAGGTTTCCACTCTTGTACACTCCGGCTGGAACATATACGATACCGCCACCTGCTGCGTTAGCCGCATTGATGGCATTTTGTATTGCAGTTGTAGCCAAAGCGGACCCGGTACTGTCGGCACCGTACCCGGTTTTAACATTGTATATCCCTGTACCGGATGAAGCCGGAACATTGGTTTCAAGAGCATCTGCCGCAATAACCAGATCCTTCAGGTTATTGATTTTAACGATAAGATAGGTTGGTGATGAAAGTGTAAAGGTAAGTGTATTTCCGCTCTTTGTAGCAGTGATTCCCAAAGCTTTGGGAGAAATATTATAGGTATTGATTGTCTCGCTTGCTGTTATTGTGATTGTAGTAGTACCTGAAAAAGAGAAATTACAATAATTATAGTTTACAAATACTTCCGAAGTGTCGATTACCGGTATATTCGTAGAGTCTGCTGTTACCGTATATTGACTGGTCGTGGTATAGATCGACGGTAATGGATAGCTTACAATTGTACCCGCCGCTCTTGCTGTCAAAGGAACGACAGCTAAAAGACTGGCGAGCATACAAACAATTAAACTTAATAATTTTAACTTTTTTAGCATAACTAAACACCTCTTTCATATTTTTTAGAAAATACTCTGTCATCAGTTGGTCGCTACTACTGAACTTGCCGCCGATCAACTCGGGAAACAGTACCCTATTGTGCAGGTCCGGTGTAGACAGGCTGAGCACCTCGAAGTGTTCCAGAACATCGGTAACCTCAGTTCCCCCTTATATATCCATTTTGTATTCGCTTACAACCTGATTATAGACGGATTGGCGCATCCGGATAAGGCGGGTAAGCCCACATTAAGGGCAGATTTCTGCAGCAGCTTTATACAGAGAAGGGAGGCCACCTCCGCCCTGCGGACATGCCTCCCCTGCGCATTCTTATTCTTTTCCAAGATATCGCCTGTGCTCATACCCGAGATCCAGGGCGATCTCCTGAACCTGCCGGCCGCCGATTAGCATCGCCTTGGCCTTCTCCATCTTCTCATACATCACATACTGCTGAAACGAAATCCCCTGCACCTTCTTGAACAGGTTGGAGAAATACCCCTGGCTGAGGTTAATCTGCTTCGCCACCTGCTCCAGCGACAGCCCCGTATCCAGATGGCTATCGATATAAGCGGCGGCCTGGCGGATAATCCGCGTGGACTCCAGGGAACGGGCCTCCGTAACCAGCGCCTTTGGCTTTCGCAATCAGTTCTTACATGTTGGCCGAAGTGTGACCCACATAGCGGCCTACAATCCCCGCACGGTCCGTTTCCATCACATGGCCGTTGCGAGAAGACCAAGTCGTGATCGACCTCAGCCAGCACACGCTGATCGGTAAGCTCCAGCCCGTACAGAAGATTGGACATAATGCGCGCGACCTCGGTCTTGCCTGTGCCTGGGGGGCCTGTGAAGACCATATGAAGCGTCGGCTTCGTCGAAATAATCTTACCCAACCGCTGGGTGATCAAATGCCCTTGCATCTGCTTGATAAAACTTTGGATCTCTGCCATGAGTGGACCAGCCCGACCATGGCGTCGAGTGCCGCTAAGGCCGCATGTAGAACTTCCACGTGATCTTCAGAGACCTCGTTTTCATCTTCGTTATCTTCAGTGCACTCTTCTTATGTTTTGACAACCTCTTAGAAAATATATAGTTTTCCGTTACGTATCGAAGCAGTTCCCGCAAGTTCTGAGTAGACTCCACCTTACCGTTTAGAAGCGTATTTATTGCCCCTTTGTCATTAATCTCATCGAAGGTAAGCATGTATGCTTCGAGATAATCGCTGTTGGCTTCTTTACCTTGTACAAACTCATCCACATGCTGTCTAAGTTGAGAGGGTTTTATAAATTCTTTTCCATATTGAAAACGCAGAATATTTCTAAGCTTCTTTAGAAAAAGTTCAAATCTTCATCATTAAATTTAGAAATCGAGTTACGAATGTTCTGTAATACATATTTACACCTCAGAAAAATAGATTTCCAACTATATAAGCTGAACTTAAGAATGACGGACAGCTGATTGGCGAAATCCTAGTGGATCAAGGGTTTTCGCCAATGCAGCAAGTTAGATTCTTAAGTTCACTCTATATATTAACTAATTCAATTTCTTATTAGCAAATAGCTGCTGTAGAGAAATTACTATAAGCATAAATTTTCAGTCTGGGACAATCTTTTTCCATGACGGTATTTCTGGTTTACTCCGTAATAAAAGTGATACACTAATTATATCAATTCACTTTATGTAGAGATTGAGGGGATATATATTGGAGCCAGTTGTTCTTGCACGTATCGGAGCGAAATTTTTCGCCTATGTATTGCCACGAATAAAAAATAGTAAAGTTTATCGTGATATACAAGCAAAATGGTCCAAAGATAATTATTCAACTCAAGTTAAAAATATGTTTAAAGCTGCAATTGCTGACTCTAAAGCGGTATTCGACATTCCCGATGAGTTAATAAATGAACTGTTAGAAGATAAAATAAACCGTGATGAAATCTTTCGCTGGATTCTTGAAGGGGTAACCATGGAAGATTTTGAATCATCAAAGCTAAACCTACTTCCGTATATAGAGAGATATCCTCAATACGAGGACTACCTTGAAGCATTTTTTGTAACAATCCTGGACAAAGTAGATGACTTTCAAGAACATCACTGGAATCCTGAATTTCTGCAAATCTTATCACATATTCGTTCCATGAACCTTGAACTAAAAGAAGAAATAAAACAAGGCTTTGACAGAATGGAGACTGCTCAAGGGCAGTTCAGTCAAACACTGAATGAACAAAATACTCTACTGAATAATTTATTTGAGCCCGTCTCTTTTACCGATTTAAATGAACTCATAATCGCAGGAGATGTAATAAGTGCACGAGAAAGAGCATTTGAACGACTTCGCGGTAAGAAGGTGTACACTGATTATGAATTGATGGAATTGAATGCTGTCATTGGTTCCAGCTTCATTATGAATGGAGAGGAAAAAGAATCAATCATCTACTTGCAAACCGCAGTTTATCATTGTAAAGATGAACCAAGAAAGTATCGCATGCTTTCCTTGGTTAAATTTTTTGAAGATCATTATGAAGAAGCGTTAGAATACATGAACCGTGCAATTGAATTAGAAGGTTATACACAAAATAATATAGAAAAAATAGTAAACATTTATAGAAGACAAGGTCAACTTGATTTGGCACTGGAACTTTTAGATAAATATCCTGACTTCGAATTAGAAGAATTACGCGCTTATACACTTATAGGCAAACAGCAATATGCTACTGCAATATCTTTGGTCCAAAAAATGCTTGTGAGCGAACCTGAAAATTTCACCTGGCAGCTTATTTGGCTTGAAACTAAAATTTCAGAACTTCAAGAACAAATCTCTTCTGGAAACATATTTGATATAGAAGAAATATATCAATCAATAATGTTAACAATAAAAAAGTTAGAAAACCAAAAAAAACAAAGCAAACGAATTCATGCACGAATAAATGAATTAAAGGCAGCTATATCCTATTGGAGTAAACGTTTTACAGAAGCAAAGCTTATATATGAAGAGCTATACACACAAACTCAGAATGAATTTTATTACAAAAATCTGCTTTATTGTTGTTTATGCGATGAAGATTATGATAGATCCATTCATTTGCTTGAAGACCAAATAAAAAATAATGACAATGATATTGAAAATATTATTATTTTGGGAATAGTTTATTTGGATTCTGGTGAACCCCTGCTTGCTAAGAATTTACTAGAAATGAACATGATGCATGTTGATGACCAAAATTCTTCCTCCATTAAATACTATTTTGTTTATATCCGTAGCTTATACAATACGCTAAATTTTCCTGACATTAATTCTTTCATCGCTTCCCTTGAAGTCAAGCAAAATGATCAAATGGGAACCAAAGCCCTTAAAGCATATTCTTATACACTTCTTCACGATTGGGAAACCGCAATCTTTCACTGGGAGTCTTGCATCGATAGCCTTTCAAAAGATTTGTATATAGACGCTGCGATGTATTTATCCCAAGCATATTTGAATAGAGGAACTAAATACGATTATGAACAAATGGTCAAATTAATTGAAAATATCCCTAATTGGAAACAACATGAGCAAATGATTAATACTTATGCTACAGGGCTCTATGAACTAAAAGAATATGAAAAGACAATTAAGCTTTTTAAAGAATTACCTTCCACTAATCTTGATTTGTTGGCGATTGTTAACACTATTTATTTCAACTTTGAATGGTACGAAACTGCAAAAGAAAATTATATGGCTTTGTACCAAAAAACTAATAATATAATTTTTTTAACAAGATATGCAAGCTGTTTATTCCGCTTAGGCTCAACTAAAGAATGTTTGGATGTTCTTCATTCAATAGAGCAAAGAATAAAAGAAAAACCAACTATAGAACATCTTCAATTGCTAAGCATCAGCTATCTGGAAGCCAAATATCACCATAAATCAATGGAATTTGCATTTAAACTATTTAATATAGGAAAGCTTGATCCTGATGTGTGGAGCTTTTATTTCTTTCATTTTCAGCATATTGCCCGACAAATTGAGCTCCTGCCAGAATGGATTGAGACCTTTCAATTTATCTGGGAAAATTTTAATATAAATTTCCCAGCAGAAGAACCACTTTATCAAACTATAACCGCTTTAAATGATGATGATACTCTTTCAGACCAACTTATAAAGGTATTAAAGGACAATCACGATTCTCAACAACGCACTAGGCAAATGATTAAAGACAATTATTTCCCTCCAAGTTTTATGGCCAGTATGCTAAATAAAGGTCCCTATGAGACTTGGATACATCATTGTTTCTCACCTGATTTAGAGTTTTGGATATATTACGGCTATAATATAAGTGAATTTATATCTCATGGTATACAGATTTCTAAAACTTCTACATCGGTTTTATGTGATTTATATAATCTATTGACTGTAAGACATCTTGGTTTACTTAATGAATTGGCAGGAATGTATGAATTATATATCCATCAAAATGAGTATAATGAACTTTTCAATGAATACTCAAATAAAAAGGCTGTAAGTACCCAGGGACTCTCCACTCTCTCATATTCTGATGGTCAAATAAATCTTATGGAAAACACTGCTGATGAAGTACAACAATATCTAAAGGGACAAGAAGAATTTATTTCTTGGATTAATACAAGTTGCATCAAAATTGGAAATAAAATCACAAATGACGAAACAGACGATAAGATGGATTTTCTTTTTCAACCACTTGCCATTTGTAGTGAAAAAAGTTTAAACATGATGATAGACAGTCACCTAGTTCGCAGTTTGGCTAAGGAACTTCACAATGTTGAAACATTCAATACATTAGAGTGGGTAGAAATTCTACGGATTACAAACAAAATCACAAAAGAACAATATTATGATTATTTAGGCGAGTTAATTTACATGGGATACTCTTTATTCCCTATTAACGAACACATTATTTTGCATCAACTAAAAAAAAGCTCTTATCTATTAAATGATAAAACCCTACAATTAATAAATTATCTAAAGAAGGATGATATAAAACATGAATATGTTTTAGGTGTTAGCGCTCAAATTTTAAAAGAGATTTGGTTAGAAAATTTGCCTACATTTCAGAGACAAATAATTACCGACACACTGTGTAATGTCGTTTCTCATAATAAGAATAAACAAGAATCAATTCTTAAGTTACTTGAAGAAACCAGGCCACTATTCTCAATATTAGTTGAGATGCATTACAAAAAATTAGAAACTGCTGTTTCATATTGGTTACAGGGACAGCAAATTATCTAACATTAAATTTAAAGAAGAGCTCACAATTCTCATGAGCTCTTCTTTAAATTATTTTATCTTCAAAATACTTCTTAATAATTACAGTTTGACGTTTTCATTTTCTTTCTCAGTTATGTAAGTTATCAATATATTTCTTCGATAAGCAGTACTTCTCTTTCTGTATTGTTCTTCCCCTTCAATGTGTTGGTAATGTAATCTCCTCGACGCGTGATATTAATTAATCTATATAATCGAGGTGCTTCTCCAATGAGTTTGATTTCTAATATTACTGTTTAAAATATTTCACTTGGATCATTTTTATTTTGGTTACAATAAAATACCACATTATTATTACTGAAATAATGCATACTACCACGCATAAAAATGTATAAAGGGGCAAAAAAGGATCAGTGGTCAAAATATATAAGGAATTTGCAATTTAGTAAATCTTATAGCATTAACCGCAGAAGAAATAAAGAGAGTAATAATTAAAAAATATTTTAATCCGATAGAATTTTCCTGACAAAAAATACTCCTGAGAGACCATTGGAACATATATGAACAACCATAAAGAATAATGAATTCCTAATATTAAATAAAAGAAATAGGAAGCTACGGAAAGTCCCGAAAATTATTAAAGGAAAGATTTGCGGCCTTGACAGCCTCACAGTTCCATTTAACTATTTCATCTGATATTATGTTATAGAAGAAACAGCAATACATTTGAAAATAATATTGCATATGCTGAAGTTCCAAAAATATATCCTGTTAGATATTAAAAAATCCAACGCATATGTGTGTTGGATTTTTTATAAATGAAATTATTCCTCAGATATCTTATATGTTAATTTCCCTTTTGAAACTTCAGATAAATTAACTGAAGTTATTTCATAATACATTTCAAAATCCTCTTCAGCTTTCACCATCAGAAAGCAAGGAAAAGCTTGATTTTCCTTAGGACTTAACTGATCAAATTCAAATACTAAAATGCTATCTTCTTTCTCCTCAAAGTAACTATAATCAAATAACGCTTCAATATAATTATCAAAGTCCTTTTTCTTTGTTTTTGTATTTGGCTCATGGTAGAGAGATAAAATGTGTTCTTCTACCAGGTGTGCATAATCGTACTTGTTAATTTTGCTATCCGACTCATGGCTTAATAGCATCTGGAGGTATCCACCATAGCCTGTAAAATCTTCGATGATTTTTACATCAGGCTTCATAAAATCATCGCTTTTCAAAAGATTAATTTTCTTTTCAAATGATAATTTCACTTTTATAGTTTGATCTTGCTTATTCCCAATATTTCTCAGAACTAACGGAATAATATTATATGAAGCCAAAAAATCAAATAGCTTGTAATACGAAAAGTACTTTTTTAATTCCTTTTCAAATAGTAATAAGGCATCGTATTTTTTGATTTCTTCTTCTGATCCATTTCTTCTATTTTGAAGACCAAATAACAAATTGTTACTTTTAACTTTAGCTTCTTTCAAGTTACCCAACTGAAAAAATTCGTCATCCAACTTAACATGAAGCAATTTCAAAGCTAATTCTAATAAGTGTCCTCGTCGGGGTCCTGTAAATTCACAATACTCTTCGTCACCATACTGCGATGACAGTAAGTCATTGAATATCCATTTATCAGACTCTGATTGAATTTCTGTTATACCCGATACCTCGAATGAGTTGATGTTTTTTATCATTTCAAGCAAAGGATTTTGTTGTTCCTGATAAAATTTGGATTTAAATAAATTAATTGTTTTTGAATTCATAACATCAGAAAACTCAAAATGATCTTTCAAATAAAATTGAACAATCAAATTACTCATTTTGTGTGTTTTGAATCCTAAAAAATGATTAACCCAATCAATTAAGCGATTTTCGAAATCTATCTTAGCTTCTTTTGTTCCTTGGGTTGAAAACTGCATGTACGTATAACTTAAAGCTTTTGACATTAATTCAAGATCTGTATCGTTTGCATGCTTCCCTTTTTGTGATAAAAACTTACCTAAGTTTCTGTAAACCAAAGCATCAAGGGCATCCTGATCAATGTCTCGTTGTTTGATACTAATTTTTTCTTTATTTGAAATTAAGATTATATTATTTCCAAAGTCTTTATCAGAGGCTGTTTTTCCATTTATGCGATTCAAAATATGTTTTGTTTCCTCATTGCATGTTCCAATTAAAATCAACTCATAACAATTGGCTTCTGAATAATCATGTATTAGGTATTCTAACCATTTACGGATATTTGGCATGGAAAAGTTATTTTTCGATGTTTTAACTTGGACTACTTTGGGTTCTTGCTCCTTGTAATACCATGCAATATCCACTTTCTCATTTACTGTATCAGGTTCAATTTGGACATATTCCCATTCTTCAGAAACAAGGGAATTGATAACACAAACAACAGCTTGAGCTAGATAGCCCCAGGCCCCTTCTTTCCCGCCCACTTGAACGCCCCATTTCATCATTTTATTCTAGTCTGCTATTACAATAAAACAATTAAACTACTTATTCTACTGGACAGTCAAAAGTTCTTTTCAAAAATCATAACATAGAAAAATAACCCATTTCGGCGAATCTACGGTATCCTTAAGATCTCACACTAAAAGGATAGAATCGCTGAATGGGTTACGAAAAAAGTGTACCCTATTTCTAAGCGATTGACCATACCTATGCTAAAATACCTGAATGAACTTTTGCTTCCCTTCCGTTCCTGCTTTTCCAGACAAGCCACCTTTGAGTGGTTCGTTGTCCTGGTCATCGGCTTCATGTTGCGCTCCGACCATCTGGGCGTCACTTCGGTGATTCGGGATCTTTCGCTGAATAGCCACTGCTATGAGACACTCCTTCACTTTTTCAGTTCGTCCGGCTGGTCCACCCCGGCGCTACGGCAGAAGTGGCTTCAGGTGGTGCGCCAGCATGCGCCTTTGCTAGTGATCGACCATCGCGTGGTCCTCGTCGGCGACGGCAAGAAGCAGACCAAGGAAGGCCGCCGGATGCCAGGGGTCAAGAAGCTCTACCAAGAATCAGAAAATATCTCCAAAAAAGACTATATTTTTGGTCATTTGTTCGGCACCATCGGCATTCTGGTCGGCGATTCCCGGAAGTGGTTCTGCTTGCCCTTGTTCATGAATCTTCAAGACGGTATACAAACCATTCTGGGCTGGAAGAAGTCCAAGGGCGAAGCAGAGACGGCTTCCCATGTCGTACAGATGATTGAACAAGGCTTGGAGGCGGCCAAAGAGTTCGGTCAAGCGCTACACCTGGTGACGAAAGCCAAATCGAACGCGGTTGCTTACGAACGTCCCCCTGCCAAAAAGCCGGGACGGGGCCGACCGCTGAAAAAAGGTCAAGCAGTCAAACTGAAGGAGTTATTCACGACTTGCGCTGCCGATTTTCAAACCACGACCCTTCCGCTGTACGGCAAAGAAGAGACGGTTCAGTTTCTGTGCCTGGATCTGCTTTGGGGCCAGGGGTGGTATCAGGAATTACGTTTCGGGAAATGAAGCAGGTAACCCACGCCTTCGGTTACCGCTTCTGGAGCAAGTCCATGCCGAAACTGAATCGGTATTTGAGAAAAGAGGAAACGCATCCCCTCCATCGGTAACGAACGAACAAGACCGTCAGCGCATCCAGAAAACGATCCAGGCGATCGAGGGATTTGTGATGTGCCAGTGTGTATTGCAATGGGACTGCTACAACTCGTCGCCTTGCAGTTTTCAGGCAGGACCTCGGGGCTATTTTTCCGCTATCTGAGAACACCTTCCTATGCGGTAGTCTCCGAGGCAAGCGTTGCCGCTTATTTACGTAAGTCTATTTTTCGCCAGTTTGCTCAAAATCCTCACTTAGCTATAACGAAAATAATTAAATCTCAGCAGGAAAGCGCGGATGTGGAGCGCGATTCGCTGGTTTCTTAGCGCTGTAGAACTTTTGACTGTCCAGGTAATTATTTAATACCTGGGTTATTTCGTTTGCGCCCAGAAATCAGGCTGGCGACTAACCCCAAACCGTAAACTACCGCTCCGAATCCATAAGCCACTCCGTAGCCGCCGAGATAGTCTATCATCCACCCTGTCACTCCCGGCCCCAGCATTTGTCCTACCGCATAGAATACTGAGATAAATCCGATGGCAGTTGGAACGTATCGGGGATTAACTTGTCTTGCGGCCT
Source organism: Paenibacillus sp. IHB B 3415 (assembly GCF_000802655.2). Lineage (NCBI taxonomy): Bacteria > Bacillati > Bacillota > Bacilli > Caryophanales > Paenibacillaceae > Paenibacillus > Paenibacillus sp. IHB B 3415. The sequence continues at coordinate 30,266 of NZ_JUEI01000005.1, forward strand.
TCAGTTGAATTAATGTAACCAGACCACCGATACTGGAGCCCCAAAGTACTGATGATAAGACGAACCCCGGGATGCTGTGATTCAGAAGCGGGATGATATCCCCTGCCGCCGCGCAAGCCCAAACCAGTACAAACATCCGGTTTACACCAAAACGGTCGGACAGACTGCCCCAGACAGGGCCGCCTGCAATGCTGAAGATGCCAGCTACCGCGTACACCAGACCGGCAGCGCGGTCTGATATCCCTTCAGCCAGCATGTAGCCAGATTGATAGAGATTGGGAACAAGATACGCTATACCCACTAGAAAATAGAGTACAGCCACCTGCATCAACGCTTTATTTTTTAGCCACTTCGGTTTTTCTGCCTCCTTCGCACTCCCTACAACCTCGGGATTTCTCAGGATTAATAAAGCTGCGATTAGCACAACTAATGAGATGATACCGAACCCTAACCAGACCGCACGCCAGCCTAGAACGGGGAATTGACTGATTAGTAATGGTACTAAAAATCCGCTTAACAACATCCCGATACCTGCACCACTTAGCAACATCCCCAGGACGATTCCCTTCTTGTCCGGGAACTGACCCAGCATGAGGGACATGAGTGGAGTGAACACCAGTGCACTGCCCCCTCCGGCCAGGAACATGAACAGGGCCACCCAAATGAACGAGGGTGATCCGGAAAGGCCAAACATACTGATGACGACTGCACTACCTCCAGCCATAAGAACAGCTTTGCCACCCCAGCGGACAGCCAGTATACCCGACAGCCCGACCGAAACCAGGTAACCCAGAAACATGATCGTGCCAAGCATCCCTCCCTGTGAAATTGACAATCCGAGTCCGGTCTGCATATAAGGCAAAACTAGCCCGTAGGCCATTCGCGCAAACCCTGTCGTGGTCACAATCATCAACATCCCGGTCAGTACAAACGGCCAGAAAGATGGGAGAGAGACTGAATTAAAGTTGGAATCAGAACTGATTTTCGAGCGCACCTGTGCACTTTCCCTTCTGTGGTATATTTTTAAATAAACTGTTCCTTTATTATGTTTTTTTCTGAAGATACCCTCTACCCCAAGGTGGATTAAAACCCCCGGTTCACGGAATTCTTGACATTCTCTGAAAGTAAAGCATCCGATACATGAAAAGCCCTTCAAGGGTATCGCTCCTTGAAGGGCTTGTCAGTGTCTGGCAGGTTCAGTTGCCATGTTACATCCGGGAAGAATTTTCACGTAGTAATGCGCTGGGATTTACTCCGAATTTCTTGCGGAACGCCTCGGCAAAATGGCTTGGATTCGAGTAGCCCACTGCGCAAGACACTTCAATGACGTTCGACTTCCCGGCTTGTAGTAGCTTTAAAGCCTGCTCCATCCTCTTCTCTCGCAGGTATCCAAAGATTGTGTTACCATACATCTCCTTGAAACTCACCTTGAGCTTGTAATCATTCAAACCGACCATACGCGACAGTTGCAACAATGATGGAGGATTATCCATCTGCTCCAGTATGATTCGGCGCGCTTCGCCAACACGCAACTGGGTCTCTTGGCTAAGCCCTGTCCGCTCCTCTTTTCCTTCGAGAAGAGTGCGGAGTGCCAGTTCTAGAAGTTCTAACACTGTGTACTCCAGCTCAATATTATTCATTGTTCCATTCCTTAGGCTGGCTGTAATGTGGTGAAGCGAAGCGCTGGCGGAAGCTGGCGGAAGCTGGCGGCTTCTCCTGAAGCAACCGATACGACTTTCCTTCAAGAAGGCTGTTAAAGTCAGCCCTTTGCACTCCCCCGATTGAGGTCATAAAATGATGAAATACGCCGACAGACATCCCGATGCCGAACATTCGAAAGGGTTGTGCTTTGCCTAGCTCCAATCTCGCTTCCGGGGTATTAATCAGTTGCAAACTCCAGTTAGCAGGCATGAACTCCTGACGAGCGCCAGGTACACTTATTTCCCTACTACCCTCATAACAATACCCAAACTCTACCATTGGTGCGAGTGAATCTAGGCGTATATCATGGTTCTGGTACAGCTTATAGTCTGACATAACCATCTCCAACTCAGACCGTGGGTAAAACCGGGAAATCTGTCCTATTCCTGTCGTAGGATGAAGCATATAGCTTGAACTTCCGGCTCGATGACCTCCCTCAAACTTTTCAAAGAAATGATTAAAATTATATTGAATCGAGTTGTTCATAATTAAGCACTCCATGCTTCCTGATTCTGTGATAATCATTCTCATTGTAATGAATAATAATCATTTTGTCGAACTCATATTCAGAATCATGTAGGGATGTACGAATCAACCGCACTGCTCCTATGCACATATAAATGCCTTTCATACCTAGGCTTGGCATTCCGTGAAAATCATTTAATGGCAGTTATAGAGCTTTGACGCAGGGCAAGTTCATTCATCACGCCACGGAGTTACAACTCTTTTTAAAGGCCCTCCACATATGCGACTCGCCTTTTTTAAGGCCGTACAGCTCTTAAGATCAATCCGATTGAAAGGTTATGGCTGTGGCTCAAAGCTGAGATGATAAACACTTATTTTTTAAAAAATCCAACTTCATGTAAGCCCTATTCAGGATTAATAAAATAGAGGATTTCCGAGTCACCGTTAGTGACGAAGAAATCCTCTTTTAATTGAATTCCACCTATACCTCTAACTCACTTAATGCTTCGCATGATTATGCCCATGCTCATATCCATCATGATGGTGGGCTGAAGCAAAAGCTTGCTGAGGTGAAGCTATAACTTCAACCTCGTTACCGGTTACCGTGGTCGCAAACTCTTCGGGGTGATGCTCGGTAAATAGCACATAATATCCTGGTTCTACGATACGCAGGGTAAAGAAAACATCACCATTGAGCAGTAAATTCGTTTGTTTACGTTTTGGCTGAAGGATTCCCCCGCTTGCCAAGGGATCAGCTGGCCCTTGGAATATCTTCACCGCTTCCCGTTTTGCGGCTTCAAGCGCATCCTGGCTGTCTGAATTCACCGCGAATAGCGATATCAGCATTGCCGGATCAGGTCCATCATTTAAGGCAATCCGATAATCACCCATCGTCAATTTGTAAACTCCAGCCCACTCAAACGGATACCTTTCTTCGCCTTCATACTCGAATTTATTTGAACCGTGAAGAGCCTCATGGGAGTGATGAAGCCCTCCTGTCTCTCCTTCGGGGTCGACGTGCACAAGGACATTTCCCAAGTGTTCGATATCATGATGTAAACGGTGAATCACATCTTTCACAATCTCTTGTGCTTTCATGAGGGACAAATCCGGATCGACCGTGATGCTTAGGTCCGCTTTAATCTCATGCCCAAACCAGCGTGCCTTTACTTCATTGACTTCAATAACACCTTTGACATCTCTGGTTGATGCGGTAATTAAATCAATCGTTGCAGGTTCCATTCCATCAAGCAATCTGGAGAAAATGGTCTTTACCGAATCTTTTACGATAAATATAATCGTTATAGTAATCCCCAGTCCTACAATAGGGTCAACAATCGGATAACCCAACCAGCTGCCAAGAACACCTAATAAAACTGCCAATGAGGTAATACCATCGATTCTTGCATGATGCCCATCGGCAACCAATGCTGCACTTCCGATCTTTTTGCCCATCCGAATTCGATAGACGGCAACTAATTCATTCCCAATGAACCCAATGATTGCTGCGCTCCCAACCGCCCAAAGATTAGTAACTGGAGTGCCATTATACAAACGCTGAATTGATTCATACCCGGCTACGACCGCGCTGACTGCAATCAGAAGGATAATGATAAGGCCCGCTAAATCTTCTGTTCTATTCAGTCCGTAGGTAAAGCGCTTGGTCGGCAGGCGACGGCTTAGAACGAATGCAATCCACAAAGGAATTGAAGTTAACGCATCCCCAAAATTATGAATTGTATCTGCGAGCAGTGCAACACTCCCGGAAAATGCCACAATAATAGCTTGAAAAACCGCAGTAATAAACATCGCGATCAGCGATATCATCAGTACTCTAGTGGCTTCTTTATTCTTTACAATCCCTGAATCTACACCAACATGTGAATGACCGTGTTCTCCGTGTGCATGACCATGACCGAGCCCCATACATATTCCTCCTTCTTAAAAGGCAAGACAAGATTGAAAGTTATATCGAATTACTTCCCCCCGGGGGGGTTATTGTAAACAAAAAAAATATCCCGCCTGCTTAAATTTTTCATCATAATGGCAGTAAAAATACAGGCTAGAACTACCTGAGAATCCGCCTGAAAACATAAACCGCATTCTCCGCAGATGAAGGAAGTACCAGCGAAGATAAATGCTCATCCAGTTCCATTGTGAACATGCCGTTGTTTACATAGGCCTCGAAATCTCCAGTGTACGCCGAGCTCCTCGTACCAATGACGATATACACCCCTACAGAGGCCTTCTTAAAAACGTGTTTTTCATACGAGTTTTTAGGCACTGGCCATGAACACAATACTACTTCAGGAGAATATTTAAAAAGGGCTGCTCTGGCATCCAATCGCTCGACAAAGTCGGGATAATGAATGTAATGCTCCCAGCTGTAATCATCCGTTGCGACGCATTGAACATTTTTCTTATTGAGGAACTTGGTTAGCGTCCCGTCTCCTGCCCCGATCTCAAGACAGCGCTTATTATCAGTCAGCTTAACAAGCTCCTCAATCAATGGCTTGGAATAAAAACAGTAAATCCCTTTTTTGTTGACCAGTGGCATCAGGATTTTTTTATCCGTGATAAATCTCCAAAATAAATGGAACCATCTCAGTGAAACCTCTTTTCTATCAAAGCCCTTTCTAAATAAAAGGCGCTGTAGAATGATACCATCCCAAACATTAAACCGCACTTTACTACTTATTGTTTTGGAAGATATCGCAATGTTTAATTGTTCAAGCAAATATATAGCCATCCGCGCCTTGATTAAATTTGGTAAGAATGCATTTATCGTTTTTTCATTAAAATTGCTCTTCTGAATTTTGCTCCCGGCCATTTTAGCAGATGCTGTATACTTACCTATAATCGCATGAATCAACCGAGACTCATGTTCGTTTTTAAGTACCCCTATTTCTTTTAGCACTTCAGCTTGATATTCAGGGTATTGCTGCAATAATATGTTCACTTCAATCTGATTCGTTAATATTCTTTCGGCAATGTCTTTAGAGAAGCTCCTCATCACACACTCCATTGATTTATTGGTTAATATTTGAGCATTATACTTAAGACGTCCTGCTCGCTAATGGAACCAAAGCTGCGGATTTCCACCACATGCGGCTGTCCCGGCGTTAACGTTCCTGTCTTGTCCTCCATTCTTTTTAACCCAGGCAACATCAGGCGATAAGCAAATCAGCTCTCTCACAGCATTGCGGGTGCGATCCAGAGTCATATCCTCAAGAAATCATGGCCGTGTCCTGCATGCGGCTTTTGCGATCCCCCTTTTTCAAGTTTTTCTAGTTTCATCCAATATTCCATGATGTCCTTCGTGCATTGTAAATACCTCCTCATTTCATTTTCACATCCCCCCCGGGGGGTTATTTCGATCAAAAAAAATGCCTCTTCCTGAGTTTAATTAATTTCCTTGATGTTCATAGGCATTGCATATTCCTCTTTATATCCCCCCGGGGGGGTTATTTTGAGTATAAAAAAAGCCTGCCCCCTTGTCAATAAATAAAAAAAGCTCCTTCTTTGCAAGCAGAGCAAGGAGCATCTTCAACCTTCACCGGATGTAACTATTTATAGCTGCATTTAGTTCTGCTATCACCTGAGCTTCATCGCCATGATGCACAGCATCTACTACACAGTTCTCCAAATGGTCTTTTAACAAAAGCTTCGCAGCTCCGTCCAACGCTTTTTGCACCGCTGCAATTTGCAGTAGTACATCAGGACATTGGCGTCCATTGATGGTCATCTCTTTTACTGATCGTATATGCCCCTCAATCTTTGCCAAGCGATTAATAATATCTTTCCGGTATTTATGATCATGGCCATGCTCATGCTGATGTTCTTCAGACATATTTACGTGCCTCCTTAATTAAATCCTTTACGGACACTCCCTCCTGGATACAGGGCATACCTAAATAGTACCGCTGTCTTCCCAGACTGTCCAATTGTTCAGAGAAGCAACATGAAATTAATCGGCAAATGGTGCAATGCTATAGTTTTCTGTAAGTATGAATGCCCCATCACCGCCTTGATCCAACAAATTATCTCTGGCCTCCAAATCGTTAAAATGCCACCATTCCGAAGCCAGCGGCGTTAAGTCTGCGAATGTGCAATAGTATTGCAACTGTAGTGCAGCATCGGTCATCGTCTTGGCATAAGTTGCTCTCCGCCAGGCGTCCGGGATTTTTGAAGTCACAGCGGACGTAAATATCGCAGAACCTCCACTGAGTTCATGAATGGGTGTGGGCATTTCATATTCAACATAATCGGTAATTTGTAAGGAAGAGTATTCTCCGATGCTTATTTGCTGTTCTGAATTGACCAATACCAGACTAACATCCATGCCATACCCCATTTGATGATTGGATACTCCATCGACAATAAACCAGGTTATGCCCCAAGGAGGTGTATTAATCCCCTTCAACACCGTCGGATCGGACTTAGCAAGGGCTTTTAACGCGGTGGCGACTTCTTTTTGCACAGTATATGGCCGGAAGCCCTCATAGATTTTCAGCGAGTTCCCATCGGCCAATGCCATGCGCTGAGCAGCGTATATTTTCTTGGACATTGCATACAGCACAGGGACGATGTACTCTTCCTTTCCCAGCCGCTTGTTATAACTCTTTCCAGGATACAGCCCTTGATTGGTGATTCCCGGAATAGATTTACCGGAAGACTTGAACTGTGAATTATACGTATTCGTGTTGTCATAAATAATGGACGGGATTACATCCGGAAGGTTGATGAAACAGTAATTATGCGGCAACCAGCCGGAGGCATCCTCGTGCTGCACCAGCCACCATGCCCCATTCTCCTTAAGAATCTGAAATGCGCTGCCCGGTTCAATTACTTTGATCGTTGGCGAGGCATTAGAGGCAGACTCTTTCAACTCCAGCTGTATAGAAGCATATCCAGTAGCTCCACCAACGGGCAGCTCCAAATCGCCAACATATAGAATCCCGGCCGATGGTTCTTCCGTACGGGAAATTTGCGGAGATGCAGGAGGGGTCTCAAAATTAGACGGTGTTGGAAGTTGATTACTCACTGCCTCGATCTTTGAATTCCCTCCGCCGCCGGTGCAGGAGGTTAGTAATAAAGCAACCATTGTCAGAAATATAGCAGACATAAGAGATTTATGATAATTTATCCAAAGCCAGTTCATCCGCGCGCTCCTTGACAACTTATTCAAATAAAACATACCGGAACAAATACAGCACCACTAAATGTAACGGATAAAAGATATAGAACCCCCACTTGATCACATTCGACTTTCTACCCCGGCTTCCGTTATAGAGTAAGAATAGAGGAATGGCCAGCAAAATCCCAAAACGAAAAATGGCATTTATACCTGAATTCGCAAGTCCCGGGAGGATATAAAACACGGTGCCAATCAGCGCAAAGCCAAGCATCTGCAAGCTGAGATGTTTCCTGAGTATGCCGAAACAAACCACCCATAGCACTCCAATATAATTCCAATCTGCCGTCCAAGCCAAAAGACAACATGCCGCAACTGCAAGCACCTGTGACCATAAAGGCAACTTAGAATTTTGACAAATGGATAGTGCGATTAATCCCATGAGCAAATCCCATATTACACTGGTTCCTTGCCACCAGGATAAGCCAAAGAAAAGCACGAAAGGAAAATGAGACAGCAAAGCGAACAAGAAGAGTCGGTTCATATACTTGTTTAGATTAGAGGTATGAGAAAACCCCTCGGCAATTAAATAGCACATGATGGGTGCAGCAAGTCTGCCAATGGTATGAAAAAAGATATCCAGCGGCGTTCCTGATGGAACCAGCCACACGGAAAGATGGTCGATGAACATGGATAATATAGCAATAATCTTCAGGGTATTCGAATTCACAAATTTTACCGTTGTGAAATTTGCTGTCTGCATGGTTTGATACTCCATTTCCTTTGTTTCGCGAAACTGAATGTCCGGAATAGATCAGTTCATCGCATTCTGGTTTCCGTAATATTGCCACCACGGCGTAGTTACTTGCTGCAATATGCTGTCTAGTTTAACCATACGCTGTTTGCCTTCTTCTTGAAGCCATTTGCGAAGCTCTTTCGCCCCAAGCTTTCCGTAGATATCAATTCCATCCTGCCAGGTAGCTCGGCCGCAGAGGACTCCTGAGAAGGGAACCTTTGCCTCTCCGGCAAACTGCAATGTTTCCAAAAACACTTCATTTGTGACTCCTGCACTTAAATAAATGAATGGAATAGGAGAGATTGCACCTGTATCTCGAAAGTGCTGCAGCGCTTCTTCTCGAGTATATACCGCCTCTTGTTCATACCCGGTGTTAGCTGCTGTCCCGGCCACATACTTCATATTGACCGGCACTTCGACTTTAAGCACATCAATTTTGTAGCGCGGTTTAGAAAATTCTTGCATGTACTTCTTTACTTTATTCGGTTTGACTCTGGCAAACTCCGCGCTGCCGGCATCTGGAAGTTTGTCGCTGTACGTGACGGCTTCAAAAAAGAATGGAATATCCACGGAATCACACTCCGCACCTACACGTTCAATAAATGCATGCTTTATGTCGTTAATCTCCTCCAAATCGTCCGGGTCGTAATACATCAATATTTTGACCGCATCCACCCCCTGCTCGACATAACGCAATGCAGAGGATTGCGGCAATAAATCGGGCAGGCGGCCCATTTGCATCGCATCATATCCGGTTTCCTCATAAGCGAGAAGCAGTCCGCAATTTCGATCCCGTGCTTCCGCAGCCGGCCAGCCAAACTCAGGGTCCAGCAAGATTGCCGTTGAATACGGTGTCAGCTCTTCCGAAACCAATTGCTTGAATTCTGTAACCTGTTCGTGCGATGCTTCTTTTCCCAGAGCTTTGCTTAATGATTTGGATAAGGAGCCCCTTTGATCAATTGCTGTGGCAGCAATATACCCATTGGTATTGGAGAGTTTGAGCAACCGGCTTAATTTCCCTTTGGAGAGCGTAGTTTTCATTTCTTATTCCTCCTATCAAATTTGAAATTGGAATTCCACTTGAAATCCAAATGCCCTATTTCTATTTCCCCAAGCTTTTCATTGCTTTAGTCTGTGGGAATAATCGTGTGTAGATCATGTAAATTCCACCTAAGAAACTGCCGTAGATCAGAAGCACAGGTAGCCAATATTGCGAACCGGATACTGCGGAAGCGCCAACATAGGCAAATACAAGCATTGTGGGTATCTTGCCAATTAACGTAGCGGTCACAAATGGGATGAACGGAAGTTTAAGCAAGCCTGCATACCCGTTAATAAGTGCAGCAGGGATGAAAGGCAACATTCTCCCGATCAGGACAAACAGAAAAGCACGATTGCGAATACGCTCATTCCAAGTATCTAATCTGGTTGCAGAGCTTTGATTGCGTTTCCCCCCGCCTCCCTTCTCAAAGATCCAATACGTGAGGATTGCGGCCAGGGAGGAAGCAGCCACACTCATGCCACTTCCTCCCCACAGCCCGTACTTAATGCCCAGGAGGCCTGATACGAAAGCAAAGGGAATGATGGGAACCATGCCAAGCATTACAGAAATAAGCAGAATAATAGACCAGTTGCTAGAATCCTGTTTCTCCATCCAAGGGATCAGCTCGTCCCGCCAGATCAAAATCAGACTGAGCAAGACCAAATAGAACATACCGGCTGCCAGCTTTCGGATAAGCATATCTTCCTTTTGTTCCTCCCCTTATGTTATTTGGCTGCAGCCTCTTGGGCAGCACCCACCTTTTTCCGGAACCGATAGAATAAAAACACTGCCCGGATGGCTAAGTCAATGGCGATTGAAAGCCAAACACCGGCAATACCTAGGTTCAACTGAATTCCTAAGATGTACACGCCAATGACCCGGATCAGCCACATGCCGATGGCGGTGCTGTACATTGGGCTTTTAGTGTCGCCAGCCCCCTGTAAGGCACCAGCTAGGACGAGTCCTACAGCCAGGAAGGGCTGGGCAAAGGCATCAATTCTCAGGGCAGTAGTTACCATATCGATTACGGATTGTTCTCCGGTAAACCAGGCTGCGGCAACTGGGGCAAATACAAACAACAGAACACCAACCAAGCTCATGAAGACAACTGCAACGGCAGAAGTATATATTCCAAACAGGTATGCGTCCCGGTGCCGGTTCGCTCCCAGGTATTGTCCAACTAAAGTGGTGGCTGCAATGGCTAAACCATAACCCGGCATATACGAGAACACTTCAATATTACCGGCAATAGTGTGTGCAGCGTACACTTCAGTTCCAATTCTGACGATCAGACCCATGTATAAAACCTGCCCAAGACGCATGATGAGCCGTTCTGCAGCAGCAGGACCTGACAATTGGAGAAGCGGTTTGGTAAATTCGCTGGGGTCCTTCTTAAAAAGTGAAAAGGACAATGGCGATTTTCGGATGTACCGGAATAGTGCAATGGAGCCAATGATCCGAACGATAACTGTAGCTAACGCTGCTCCGGCAATGCCTATACCCGGAATACCCGCAAGTCCAAAGATTAAAATATAATCAAGTGCAATATGGATAACATTGATCCATATCCCAACTTTCATCGGAGTCTTTGTATCCCCGGCCGAACGTAAGATACTGCCAAGCACAGTCATCAAGGATATAAAAATCGAAGGCACGGCAACAATACGGAAGTAGATAACTCCGCTGCTGAGTACTTCCGGTTCGGCTCCCATAATACGAAGCAACGGCTCGGCAAAAAACAGGGTAATGATTCCGAATAAAACACCGGCGATTACAGCGAGCCAAGTGGACTGCCGGGCGATTTGTTTTGCCTCTGCCATATTCCCGGCACCCACCCGCTTAGCAATCATTGACGATGTTCCGACACCAATGGCCAGGAAGATGGCGATATAAACGTTCAAAATGGTGTTAGAAACACCCACTGCCGTAACCTCAGTGAGTCCTATTTTGGATACAAACAAAGTATCCACAAACCCGACTACCGTTTGAAGAAGATTTTCAATCATTGCGGGTACACCGAGTGCCAATATGATTTTTATTTTTTCTTTTGGCATGGTATCCACTATTTCTATTGCCTTAGCCACATCAATCGTTCCCTTCTAAGCTCTCTGGATTATAGACATATTAAGAAACTAACCCCCCGGGGGGGTTATTGTCAAGAGAAGTCCGAAAACGGGATGTGATTACAATTCCTTGATTTCTTTCACTTTTTCAAATTAATTATGTTATTCTCATAAAACATCTTCACAAATCCTTCGAAATTGAAGGGTACAATACAATAAAAAGGAGGTTTACACACGTGTCCGTATTTATCCGCAAAACTCATAAAAAAATATTGATTGTTGATGATGAAGCTCCTATGCGTGAATTACTACAGCTTTATTTGCACGCCGAAGGCTATCTGACCGAAGCTGTAGCCGGGGGAAAAGAAGCATTATCCCGTATTCCTGCTACAGATTTTGATCTTGTTATCCTTGATCTTATGATGCCGCTAATGGATGGTTTTGATGTTTGCAAGGCGATCCGTCAAATTTCAACCGTTCCCATCATTATGTTAACTGCTCGTGAGGAAACGGTGGATAAAGTCGTTGGACTCAAAATCGGAGCAGATGACTATTTAACCAAGCCTTTTGAGCATCAAGAGCTAATCGCCCGCATGGAATCCATCTTTCGCAGACAGAATTATGTGCAGAATCATACGCTACAACCAGTCCCTTCAAATTCCGTCTTGCCCGTCAAATCAGAGCTAACCTTTCGTGAGTTAAAGATGAATCTGAAAACACATCAAGTTCTATATAAAGAGGCAGAGATAGCCCTGACTCCAAAGGAATACTCTATATTAAAGCTGTTTTTAAGCCATAAAGAACGAATCTTTCAGAGAGAAGATATCCTCGAGTTGCTATGGAAGACCAGATCCATAAATGATGACCGGACCGTCGATACTCATATCAAGAACTTACGCGAGAAACTCTCTCAGGCCGGCTTAGCTGGACACGATGTAATCAAAACGATATGGGGAACAGGATATATTTGTAATGAAAAAAATTAAATTGAACAGTATTCCGCTCAAGCTCGGTTCTGTCCTGGTGCTTTTATTTATGGTGCTCCTATTCTGCATTGAAAGTGTACTTTATATGTTATTTATCCGTTTCTATACGGATGATGTGCTGAATGAACAAATCCACCGCAATCAGAGTTATGCTGCTGTTCTAAGCGAGCATTTCGATATGACTACGATTAACCATGTTCTCCTTACGGAAAGTAAAACCGAAAAACATTTACTGATTCTGGGCCAGGATAACGCAGTCCTCGGCGCTTCGGAAGGACTTGCCTTGTTCTCCGCCGATTACGTAGAAGGACTCATTGCACATGGAACCAGCAGTGATTTTCATGGACCAGTATTGAATTCGGATTGGAAAAACGAACCTAATTTCGTAACTGAAGCAGACATTGTCTCTGAAGGTCGAACCATAGGCAGAGTATTTATGTTCAGCCCTACCGCCCCCATTCAATCCGCAATTAAAACATTGAACGGTACCTTTATAGGCGTAGCTGCGGTCGTGCTTGTGCTGTCAGCACTTATTATTCTTCTGGTCTCCCGTAAGCTTGTACAACCGCTGCTGCGGATGATCAAAATAACCAAACGCATTGCTGAAGGCATCTATGACTGGAAACTTGAGCCCCGGGGTTCTGACGAAATCGCACAGTTGTCTCATGCGATTAACCGGATGTCCTCCAATATCCAGCAGTACGAGCAGCAGCGCAGACAGTTCCTGGCCGACATCTCCCATGAGCTCCGTACTCCGCTGACGTACATGAAGGGCTATTCCGAAGTGCTGAAGAACGGCATGGTCCACAATCCGGCCGATCAGGAACGATATTTACAACTGCTGTACAATCAGAGCACCCAATTGCAGAGGCTCGTGCAGGACTTGTTTGAACTGGCGAATATGGAGCAAGGGTCCTTCAAATTAGTAATCGAACGGACATCCTTGGATAAGGTGATGCAAAATGCTTTAGAGCTCATGTCAGATTCCATAGAGCAGCATGGAGTTCAACTCAGCTATCACCCCTCCCCATCACCAATCTATGTGCGTGGAGACGAACGGCGTCTGCAGCAAGTCGTGATTAACTTGCTTGAAAATGCTAGAAAGTATACTCCATCAGGAGGTGAAATCACGATATCTACAGACATTATTCAGAATAATCAGGCAGTTATTATTGTTAAAGATACCGGAATCGGAATTCCTGCCAGTGAACTTCCCCATATTTGGGAACGGCTCTATCGTGTCGAGAAATCGAGATCCAGAGCTACCGGTGGTACGGGGCTGGGCCTAGCCATTTCTAAAGAAATTATCACTTTGCATCAAGGAGACATCACCGTGGAGAGCATCGAAGGAGCCGGGGCAACCTTCTCGGTACATATCCCGCTTTTTCTATAATCATTTGCCGGTTTAGTGTAGCGCTATTGCTGGTGCTGGAGAGGCAATGTACATTTGGTGCCACAAGATGAATACCAGCAGGGTCCATAACTTGCGGCTGGCATCCACTTTGCCGGCACGATGATCTTCCAGCATGCCTAGCGCTTTCTTGGTGTTCAGCCACGGGATATTGTCTGCAGAACCGATGACCTCTTTTGCCCACGGATACCATTCATTTTTAAGCCAAATCCGGATGGGTACCGGAAAACCCAGTTTTTTGCGATTTTGCACATCTGGCGGTACAAATTCTTTCATCGCTTCCCGTAGAAGCAGCTTGGTAGACGATTTATTCACTTTGTACTTGCTCGGGATACGGGAAGCCAGCTCGAACACCTTGAGATCCACAAAAGGAACGCGAAGCTCCAGAGAGTGTGCCATCGACATTTTGTCCGCTTTCATCAGAATATTTCCACGCAGCCAGGTGTGAATGTCAATATGCTGCATCTTTGTGATATCGTCATAATGTGCAGCTGTTTCATAGAATGGCAGGGTAACCTCTTGTGCCGGCAGAAAGGCCTCCCCCAGGAGCTCCGGCAGGATATCCGTTTTCTCCGAATCGAGGAAAATCTTCGCGTTTCCATAAAAGCGCTCCTGCAGCTGAAGACTTCCTCTCTCCAGAAAGCTCTTCCCTTTCATACCAGGTGGCATCACTTTAGAGATCGCTCCGGCAGCCTTTCGCATCCCTCTTGGCATATAGTCAAACATCTTCAGGGATGAGGGCTCGCGGTAAATGTTGTAGCCACCAAAAAACTCATCGGCCCCCTCTCCGGAAAAAACAACCTTGACATATTGGCTAGCCAGCTCGGATACAAAATAAATGCCTGCCGCAGAAGGATCTGCTACGGGTTCGTCCATATGCCAAAGCATCCGGGGCAGCGCCTCTAGATAACTTTGCGCGCTTACCGATACTTCAAAGTGTTCTGTACCCAGGTGTGCAGCAGTTTTACGGGCTAAATCCAGTTCGCTGTATCCGGGAACATCAAAACCAACAGAGAATGTTCGGGTAGGCTCCAAACGCTGCAGCATTCCTACGAGGCTACTAGAATCAATTCCTCCTGAAAGAAAAGCACCTCTTGGCACATCACTATTCCGGTGAATTTGGACAGATTCCATAAGCACTGCTCGCGTTTCTTCCACTAGCTCCGAAAAGGAAAGGATATCTTCTGAATAAAATGAAGCTTTGTAGTAGGGCTTGATTGAGAGCTGTCCTTGTTTAATCGTTAGCATATGCCCAGCCATCAATTTGTTAATGCCTTTAAACATGGTGGCTGGCTCCGGCACGTATTGGAAGGTTAAATAGTGAGAGTATGCTTGTCCATCCACTTCCCGATCTATTTTACCCGAAGCAAGGAGAGCTTTGATCTCCGAGGAAATCATAATTCCGCTGGGCGTTTCACAATAATAAACCGGTTTTATTCCGAACGGATCTCGTGCCGCCAACAACAAATCCTGTTTTTTATCCCAGATGACCAGTCCGAACATCCCACGCAGCCGTTTGATGAATCTTTCACCTTCCGCCTCATATAAACGGAGGATGACTTCTGTATCACTCTCGGTACGAAACCGGTACCCTTCGTTCTGTAAGGAATCCCGCAGCTCCCGATAGTTATAAATTTCCCCGTTAAAAATAAGTGCTACCTCACCCGACTCATTCTGCATCGGCTGAGCTCCGTGCTCCAGGTCAATGATGCTCAGTCTTCTAAAACCGAGGCCCACATGTCCATCCAAATGCATGCCGGAATCATTGGGTCCACGGTGAGTAATGATTTCTGTCATCTGTTTCAGCATTTGGGCTTGTACAGAAACTTGATTCCGATTATAAACAGCAGTAATCCCGCACATGATAAACGCTCCTTAAACTTGTTTTCTCTACTTTATTTTAGGGAGCGCGTGTGGGTAAAACGTGATGTTTAAATTACAATTTGACTTCCTATTCTCCACAATTTCTTCACGGACAGCACAAATAAAAGAGGATCCCTTCTCACACAAATGAGAGCAGAAATCCTCTTGCACAACCTGCAATTGCTTTAGAATAAATTCATAACTGAATCTTTTAGATCATTAAAAAAACGACCAATTGCCCGCAGCATTAAGGTAAACCAACCAGCCTTTTCCACGTCATCAGTGGCCTGCAGATCCACTACAGCTTCAATGTCTTGTCCCGTCCCATTGCTATATGTAATGGTAGCCGTCCCAAGAACATCTCCCTTCGCAATAGGTGCTGTTCTACCGTTCTCGTCCAGGAATTTCACTGAAACCGTAGGCTCAGGTGTTGCTCCTTTAACAGTCATTAGCGTGATACTTTTTGCAGTTTCCAGACTTACGGCCTGATCTCTGGCTTTGTAAACTTCTGCGCTCTCAAAGCCTTCCAGCTCTGCTTTCTCTGTTAGAACGACCTTACGTTCAAATTGGTTAAATCCGAAATCGAGCAGCTTTCGTGTTTGAGTAAAGCGCATAGACTCCGATGACGTTCCCATAACTACACTAATAAGCCTTGTACCATCTCGCTCCGCCGTACCCGTAAAACAGTAACCGGCTTGGTCGGTATAGCCTGTTTTCATACCGTCCAGTCCCTCATAAGCATAGCTGCGGAGCGAAGTCACTGAGGAGTTCCCTTCAAGCATCCAGTTATAATTTATGATCGGCTGCGTATCCCGTGCCCGGAACTGGTAGGATGGAAGACTGGAGAATTCAAAAAAATCGGGATGTTCACGTTGAATGGCGAGCGCCAGAAATGCGGCATCCCGAGCGGACATGATAGTTTCTCCTTCGACGCCACCTGGACGGTATTCTTCACTCATGTCCATCCGCCCTAAACCAGTGGCATTAATGAATTGGGCTTTCGTTAATTGAAGCTCTTTGGCGGTAACATTCATTCGCATGGCAAAAGCCTCTTCGCTCCCGGCGATATGTTCAGCCAGGGCAATCGAAGCATCATTCGCCGAGCCTACCGCCATTGCCGTAAACAGCTCTCTAACTGTATGCGTATCGCCTTCGGCAAGAAAAACTTTGGAACCCACCGTATCTTGGGCTCTTTTTGAAACGGTCACCTGATCCTCCCAGCTTAACCGGCCGCTCTTGATTTCAGTGAGCACAATATACTCTGTCATCATTTTAGACATGCTGGCAGGCGGATAAGCGATATCTGCATCGGATTGATATAAGATTTGTCCGGTCTCCACATCAAGCAGAATAGCCGACTTGGCTTGAAGAGAAATCGTTGGTGCCCTTACAGCGACTGAATCCGATGCTGCTGAAACTACAGCCGCCATTCCTGTAAAAAGCAACGTCCATAAGCTGAAAAACAGGAAAACTTTAAATACATTCTGACAAATCATTTTGGTTAACACCCGGATGCACTCCCTTATTGTTCATTATGAATACGTAATTGCTTGTCTGCCCATTTGTTCCCAGGCTTCACGGAACGAGGCTATCTTCACCTTGCGGTCCTTCACTTCTGCGAGCGGATCATTAAAATAGATATACTCTTCGTCATAGCCCGTCAGGAGCACGGAGTGTTCTTTATAGGTGATCTTCAAAGAGCCGCTTGGTGTCTCCCACTGCTCGAACATCGTATCCGGTAATGAGGTGAAGTAGGTATTGGCAATAACCCATACGGGTTTTCCCAGCACCAGAGCATACAGCATGTCTTCAAAATTGCTGCCCGTCATATCAATGATACGCTCGGGCAGATAATTCTCGGCCAGTTCTCTGACAGGGCCGTGGTAAACACCGTATCCCGGACGGTCATAGGAGTACATATCACCGACAAAACCATCATACGGATTACCGAAGGTAGTCACTCCATTGACCCGCTTATACACTGTCGGGTCCTTGCGAATTTGCTGGGCTAAGGTCATTTTATCCGCTTCAATTCCTGCGTGACTAAGGAGCATGGCAAGACTGGTCACCTCACACCCGCGCGGTAACTCCGGCATTTGCTTGATTAACACTGCATCTATCGGAGATACCTGATTGGGCAGCTTATCCGCATTCCATATTATTTTTTCACTACTTGATAGGGAAACACTCGTCCCCTGATTATTCCTGGCGTATTGTACGGCCTCTGGATATTCCATAAAATCAGCAACTAAGATTTCATTCTGGTACACCAAAAAGGTCTCATAATTATCCCATAGCAATGTATCCGTTTCGGATTCCCGAACAGAAGCTAACTGGAGCAATTCGGCACTGGAAATAGCTTCACTTAGCGTAGTATAGCTGCCCGTGACGGTAGATCCGCTGTATACAGCAAAATTCTCTTCTTTAATCATAGGCGAAGCTTCACTTTGTGGTAATTGGGGCCTTTGATCCTGAAGGAGACGATTAATGGTGATAACTGAGAGGATAACAATAAGCAACAGTATCAAATGAAGCGAAGCGTTATGATTCTTTTTCCGTTTTGACAAATGAACCCACCCATCTTTGTTTTTTTAGTAATTGCACCCTTTAAGGGTAACTCCTCATTTTGTAGATATTGTGAAGGAATGATTACAACATCTTTTCTTAAAAAAAAACCGCGATAAACGCGGTTTTCATGAGAGCATGTTATGTTACTTACCGGTCAGTCCGAACGCTTCATCATAAGCATCAAAAATTTTACGCGCGATGGGTGCTGCACTTGACGAACCATAACCTCCTTCTGGTACTACAACTGCTACGGCAAGTTTTGGATTTTCTCTAGGCGCAAATGCAATGAATACTCCATTCTCAACATTAATGGCTTGGCCATCCTTATAAATGGTTTGCTGGGATGTCCCTGTCTTTCTGGCAAAATCATAAGTGAAGCCTTGGAAAGCTGCATCTACATTTGTTGACATTCCCCTATGAACTAAATTCCATATATTATCACTAAACGATACTTCATTTAATACTACGGGTTTGGTAGTCTCAATGATATTCCCATTAGAATCCCGGATCTCCTTTATCAAATGAGGCTCCATTCGTTTTCCTTTATTGGCCAGCATCACTGTATATTGAGCCAACTGCATAGCCGTATATTTCCCTTGTTGTCCAAAAGATGCGAATGCCAGACTCGTAAGCGCAGCCTGATTTTTTTGATTATATTCAATTAAGCCTCTAAATTCTCTAGGCAAATCTACACCTGTCTCCACACCTAAACCAAATTCCTTCATATACCTATCCCACACGTCGACCGCATCGTCCCCATACTTCTTCCATAACTTTTCACCGATTAGATCAACCATAAAAGCGTTGGAGGAGTTCTTAATCGCTGTTTCAGGTTTCAAGAGCCCTAGAGCTTTACTACCTGAGTTTCGGACTCTTGTATTATCTCCTCCAAACTCGGCATAACCTTGATCCATATATGATGTATTAGGAGTAATCAGTTTTTCATTTAGACCAATTAAAACACTTAGCGGCTTGATTGTTGAACCTAATAACACCGTTGACTCTGGATTTTGCCCGGTATCGTTCTGCGGAAACGACTCAACGGTTCCATTACGGTAAATATACTTTATCTTTTCATAGTCCCATGCATCATTCGAATCGTAATCCGGCATACTTGCCATCGCCACAATGTTACCCGTGTCCACTTCCATAGCTACCGCAAAACCTGTCTTGGCGTTGGGATGAAGTTTCCCCGATACTGGTGTACGTTGCAGCCAGTCAAGTTGATCAAGAATTGCTTGTTCGGTTTTTACTTGAACAGATTTGCTAAGAGTTGAAATAAGGTCGTATCCCTTAACGGGCGGTTGTGTGGTAGCCATAGAACCCTCTTCTGGTAGATTGATGGCGTTAATTGGAATTTGCAGATAACCATTTTTCCCCCGGAGGTACTCCTGATACTGCATTTCCAGACCTGCTACACCTACCTCTTCCAGTTCTGAATAGATGAGACCAGGGTCTGCCTGGGTTGCATTGGATTGACTTATTTCTTCGTATTTAGCTAGGGTCTTTGATGTCTTGAAAGACTTCAGGTATCCGATAGCTTGGACGGCCACGGTGTCCGAATCGTATTTCCTGACCGTTTCCTCCACTACAGTTAGGCCAGGATATTCCTTTGCATTCTCCATGAAATAGGCAATTTCTTGATTAGATAGACCACTCTTGATGAGTCTAGGGGTATAGCCAAGTGCTTGTTTATACTCCAGATCCATGACCTCGATTATTTCATCAGCAGTCAATGCTTCAGTCCCTGGAGCCTTATATTTTTCGAAGGCTATACTCAGTTTCTCTGCTAATTCTACAATCTCTTCTCGGTTAGGATTTGCTGTACTTCCGTTCGGTTCACTATAGTTCTTATACAAAGTAATATATAAAGAATATGCAGGCACAGAGTAAGCGAGTTTCGTTATCCCGGTTGAATCGTAAATGGTACCACGTACAGGAAGCAAGGGCGTATTTTTTTCAACATTGGTGCTTTCTTGCTGTGCTAATAACGGACCATCCACAAACTGCAGAGTAGCCAACCGGATAAGTAATACCGAGAACATAAGAAAAGAGCCAAAGAAAAAAATATTAATGCGCAGATGCAAATTGTTTTTTGAATTCATTGTATTTTTTAATTTGAAGTTCAGCCTTACCATTTCATAACCTCACTATAACTTAGTATTCTTGAAATCATTGTGAGGTGTTAGCCATGCATGTGATTCCTTCAAAGTGAGCATTGAGGAACCTTATCTTCGATCATCCTCCTCAAAGGCCAAATTCGTCACCTCAATTCCAAGTGTAAGTGATGGGTTTGAAGATATTGTGAAGATCGGGGCAGAAGATGTTTTCTTAAATAAAAATGAGCCGTCCTGAAATCTCAGGACAGCTCATGATGTCTGGGTTGTTGTGCCAACTTTTTCTTACAGACCGCTTCACAACTATAATGTCTACTTCATAACAGTATTGTCTCTAAACATCTCATCGGGACTGTTTGCGTAGTTTGTTTCTTGCTTTTTTAGAACAAAACTTTATTGTAATGCAACAGAAAAATTCTTTTTTTAACATAATAAGGCTTCGCCCAAACCCCAAAGGTTTGGGCTTATTGATGTATGAATATGGTGAAAATATATGATGCATAAATATTCATTTTCCATTTAATTATGGAATTCTTGTCCAACGAATTATGGTACAATTCCATTTAATTATGGAATTTCACAGTCAGTGTGATATTGCAAAATAAGTGAGAAAATTCAACATGAAATGCTTGTTATTTCAACAATCAACGTTTCAGAAAAAGTGACAGAAGCATACCAAACGCTTTATACTACTAAAGGATTCTTCACTTATACTGATAAAAAGAGCAATTATGAATCATGCATGCTTTTTGTATATTATTCACAATATTCATACCATTGCGTATTTATTCATAACTAAGTATATTAATTCAATGAATACATCTATCGTTATAATTCATTTATGTTTAACCCACTAAATTGTAAACCAATTTTTAGATCCCCTATGAAATTCAGACATGCCATGTATAACTTCCCCACTTACTTCCGGATTTTTTAGGACTAACAGAATGACTCTGATCATCTTCACAGATCATTATAAATTCATGAATCTTCTCTTTTTGGCACCCAAACTCATCAATTTGTAATTTAATAGAGATAGTCGTGTTAGAAAGAGCAATATCTTGAATTGAAATAAATTTGTATGAAATCAGTAGCTGACTTTTAAAGTGCTCACGTACCCTTAAAGGTGCCGTTTTTGAATCAAAAACCCTATATGGTAGTATTGTAGTCATCTTCCCGTAATTCTTTTGCATCCAGTAATTAAGAAATTTATTTAGTACATACTCAGGAGTATGTTCCTTAAATAAATCGGGATTAAGGGAGATTGCCTCGCGAGGTTGCCAACTTTCAAGTTCTCTCTTAGAATTATCTAGTTCTTGTATTTTTTCAATTATATCTAATAGTGACTCCTCCGGCTTGTCTTTAGGGGAGATTATCTCGCCTTTTTCAACCTTTGCAGCCCATTCGCCAACAGCAAAGAGGAGGGCCCAGGTTTTTGCAGCTACAATTTCATTATCATAACCCAGGTCAGTTCCATGCAGAATTCCATTTCGATACGGTAGTGTAATTTTTTCTTTTGTAGTTTTGCGACGGCCTTTACGTGTAATTCTTACCAACTTCCCTAAGCCCTGGCTATGAGCTGCGATGGAATCCCAAGCTTCTAATTTAGTTGATTCTGCCGAAATTCCTTTATGATCTTCATGAAGTTCATTTACGAGGCCGTCTGTTAAAGCCAGTATAACCGGAACACATGCATGATACCGTTTCTCTTCATAGTCGATTAATGCTTTAAGTGCTAGTTCCATTCGTGGTCTAAATGCTATAATTGAATTTAGACGTTTTAACTGGAATCGTATTGTATCAACGTTATAATATTGTAGTATGAGTTCTAACGCACCTTTAAAATTCCCTGCCTCAGCTTCTGACACAGCCTCCTTCGCAACATCAAAATCCATCATTCTGTATGTTATCCAACCATGCTCAGCAAAAAAAGTATTAAATCTGTCTGGAATCGTAACAAGCTCATTAGTTTGCCTATCCATTTCAGCTATGTTACTCAAAGCATCTTCAATCTTATTAACTTCAACTCCATATTCCTTAAAAATTGGTCCTAAGAGCGGCATAGTCTGTTTTAAACTCTTCATATTTGTTACAGCGCTCTTTGAAGCAACTGCATTATTGTGTACCCTTCGCATCCGCCAGCCATTGCTGCAGCAAGGTGAAATCGTCGATTTCGCCCAGCCTAATCTTTGCAATCTCTCCCTCTTCATTAATAATGAAGGTAGAGGGAAGTGCAGTAACTCCAAAGGCCGTCGAGATTTTACCGGTAACGTCAATAGCGACAGGGAACGAAAACTGGCGTTCTTTCATATATTCAGATACCGTACCCTTAGATTCTCCAACATTTATAAACAAGGTTTCTATTTGGGAATTGGAGGACTGATGTATTTCATTCAGCAACGGCATTTCCTGCATGCACGGCTTGCACCAGGAAGCCCAGAAGTTGAGCAGCACTACTTTCCCACGGTGTTCTGTCAAGCTGACCTCCTCGCCAGACAACGTCATAACCTTAAAATCTGGAGCGGAAGCTCCTTCTTCAATCCCCTCAACCCTAGCCTGATTGGAATGATTAATGAATACCCAGACGATTGCCGCGGCAATGACGCCAACAAGCAGCAAAGCAACAATTCTGCGCAGTCTCATGACAGCCCCAGACTATGCTTAAAGGCAGCATACAAAGAACCATACTCTGCGCGGAATGCTTCGGCTTTGCCCGAACCAGCATTTCTTCCTCCGTTCAGAAAAACAATCTGATCGGCAGCCTTATCTGCAATTTCCAGCTGATGTGTTGAGAAAATCACGGTGTGCCCTTCTTCCCGGATTTTTTGGAGCAGGTTTACAAATTCATTCATCCAGAAAGGGTCAAGACCATTCGTCGGCTCATCCATAATCAGGAGCGGCGGCTTAGCCAGCAGCGCTTGGGCAAATAAGACTCGCTGCCGCATGCCTTTAGAGAACGTGCTTACCAGACGGTTGCGTTTGTCCTCAAGGCCCACCAAGGCAAGGACTTCTTCGACTCTGGCTCTCCGTTTAGGAACCTTGCGAAGCGCTGCCCAGAACGTCAGTGTTTCTTCTGCGGACAAACCTTGTGTGAATTGATAGTCGTCCGGCATATATCCAATTTGTGTGGAGAATTTCTTACGAGACTCCCTCCAGTGAAGACCATTGACGGAAATCTCACCTGTTGTCGGTTGTAGAATACCAGCAATCATGCGCAGAACCGTGCTTTTTCCTGCCCCGTTGCCGCCACATAGGGCAAGGATGCTGCCAGAAGGGATTTGAAAGCTGATCTCCTCCACTAAGGTCTGTTTCTTGATGACCTTGGATATTCCGCTGACGTTTACTAAAGCGTTATCCACGGGAACGCCCCCTTTCCCATATCCAATAAACTAACAGAATAGAGATAAGTATCCAAATGAGACATACCCCTATAAACAGCAGAGAGCCGCCCGATTTCCCAATCCATTCTATCCACTGATAATACTCAGGCCCCAGTACTGAACCTCCGCCCAGCTTAATGACAACGAATAGACGGACAAGCTCTGCCGGGTTAAGAATGGTGAAAGCCACAAGCAAAGGCTTGACCCAGAGATAGGGCACCAAGCCCAGACCGGCGATCAGAAAGCTCGGCCAGCCGATAACTGCAAAAAACCATATGGCGACGGAGATCGTCAGGGCTTGCCAACGGTTGCGGGACAATGATCCGATAAATAAGGCAATCGTCAGAAACAATAATACAAGTCCCACGGAAAATGCCAAAAACAGAAAATAGGTAGCGGAATCAAAAGCCATGCCGAGAAGCCCGCTGATCAATCCCATGAGCCCATACCCAAAAGCAACTATGATGAGCAGCACCGCGGCAAGTCCCATATATTTGCCCAGAACAAATGACATCGTCCCGATAGGATAGGTTGATAACAGCTGCCAGCTACCCTCTTCTTTTTCCGAGGTTAGCGAGAATGAACCCAGGAACAAGGTCATGAGCGGTAGCAGGTACAGAATAAGGCTAAGCATGGAGCCAGTAACAGCCGTATAGCCTTCAACCACATTCTGTGAATTAATCAGCAGTAAGCTTAAGCTGAATGTGCAGAACAGACCCAAAAACGAATAAGACCAGGGATTACGAAATCCTATTTTTAGTTCTCGGCGGGCTACTTGCAGCATGTCTGCTATCATTACATATCCGTCTCTTTGTCTGTATTCATGCCTTCCTGATCCTCAGACATATGCTCGTCCATATGACCCTCCCCGCCGTTCATATCCATATTCATCATATCCGTATTTTGCTTCCATTCATGGGAAGCTAAATCTGAGGCAGTCAAAACCGTTCCCACACCTTGTTCTTTTACAAAGGCTTCGGCAGCCGTCTCGTCCTTAAAGCTGATAACCCCATAGGCCATAGGTGTGCGCAGAGACTCATCATATACATATCTCGCTTTGCTGAATTCAACCCATTCCTTGTCGTTGTAGTCTCGGACGTAATCCATTCCGATATCTTCGGTTCCATTCTTTTCCTTCCATTCGTTCATGCAGCCGATATCGTCAAACTTATAATTTTTCCCGTCTTTTGTAGTTAATTGTGTGGCAAACGCATCGTCCTTAACCTGCATGTTGCAAATGACGCAAATATCAACGGCTTCGTCTATTGCCAAAGGTTCATATTTCTTCCCACCACCACAAGCTGAAAGGACCAGCAAACCCAGCATCACTATTAAAATCGCACTCCATTTTTTCATATCCTCAATACCCCCAAGTAAATGATTGAAATTACTGATAAAAACAGCAGCAGCCAGCCCACTACCATAACCGTACCCTGCCCGCCTTCTGTTTGCCCCACCGTAGCCGCACCTGCCGCCAATTGCATTAACGGCGCCGGATCAGTCGACCACTGGCTTTTGCCGGTTGTGTACATATCGCTTAAAAATGTCATACCCGGTGACTGAAAAAAAAGCTGATAGGCTGCATTATTGGAAATCAATTGCTGATAGAACGGATTTATGGCATATGGAAGATCACTTACACCGTCGCCTGTAAGATCGAGCCCCTCAAATGAGTCCCAATAGTTCCCGTTCATCTCGTTGTCTCTGCTTCCGGTCGCCTGTGCCTCAATGACATTGGCTACAAACCCGTTCCGCTGAAAACGGTTGCCTTCCGCATCCTCAAACTGAATTCCGATATAATTCCTGAGCACAAGGTTGTTCTGAAGAATGTTGTCTGAGGATTGCTGCACGTAGATTCCCACTCGGTTTCCCTCTACAGCATTGTTGACAATACTTGAGGTACGCACATCATAGAGTAAGATTCCTTGAGAATGGACATTCTGGCTCTGCTTGCGAAAAGAGTTGCCAGAAACCACAACATCGGTCACGCCCATCACCATTGCGCCGGTGATGTTATATTCCCCCACATTGTTGATGATCTTAGATCCATTGATATACATGCAGTGTACACCATACCGCAAATAGGAGAGCTTATTCTGATCTACTACCGTATTGCGGCTGTTCTCTAGATAGATGCCATCCCGCAGATAAGCGATTTCGTTCTCTTTAATCTCAGTGCCATGAGAGTTGTAGAGATCAATACCATTGCCTCTTGTCCCTGGTGCAGCTCCTTTCGGAATAAACCAGCGGATCTTATTCTTCGTAATCACTCCACTGTTCGCTTCTCGGAGTACAATGCCAAAGCCAGCAGTATGAACCGCCAGACCCGATAAAGTAACCCTGTCGGCCTCAACTTGCACAGCAGCCGATTCTCCGTCATTATTTTGCTGAATATTCATATTCGTCAACTGTATACCATCTGCACGGATCAGCACTGCAATCTGTCCCTCCGCAGACGTGTTCAGCAGAGTGGCCCTGTTGTTGTTTCCGTTAATTGTAAGCCTCTTGTCAATGTGAACCGGTCCTGAGTAAGTTCCCGGAGCCAGCATGATAACCTCTCCACTGCGAGCCGCATCGATAATAGGCTGCAGCGGAATCGCATCTGCAGTTGTCTCTGCACTGATAGTACTGCAATGGTACAAGCTTATGAATAACAAGCCCGCCATCATTAAAAGTAGAACTTTAATTACACTTAAAAGATGATTCCTTTTGTTTATAAACATTATTCACCCCCCCACTGTACCGCGAAATTTCTATAGCATAACATACATTAGGTCCAGCAGGATCTACCATCGCGAGCCCTTTATGAATACGCTTTTAGTGTAAATAAAAGGTAGATCATTGCCTATAGCTCAATGTAGCTATCCACGAAAATATTTGTGTCTTATTTGTGATTTATGTCATACTCAAACGCCGCTGATCAGAAGTTTCATTTGCGCATTTCAGCATCCTCAGCTTCCCTCTATCATTTGCAGCTCAATTTGTTTCATTTCATAGAAATAGCCCTTTTGCTTCATTAAATCTGAATAACTGCCTGCTTCAATAACTTGTCCATGGTCCATGACCAAGATCTGGTCCATCGCTTCCAGGCCGGTCAGCCGGTGGCTGATTAGAATAAGCGTATCGTCTGCCGCCTGGGCCAGCAAGTGCCTGAGTACCTGCTGCTCGGTAATGTAATCCAGTGAAGAGGTTGGTTCGTCCAGAAGCCATAACCTTCCTGTCCTTAGCATTACACGGGCCAGGGCCAGGCGTTGCTTTTCCCCCTCCGACAGGTTCTCTCCTTTCTCATAAACCATGTCATCCAGAAGCTTATCCGGCAACTGCACTTTATTCAGCATTGCCGATAACGCTTCATCGGAATGAGCTTCCTCCTTCAGCAGCAGATTATCACGCAGGGTTCCCCGGAAGAAATGGCTGTTCTGGAGTACCACATTGGCAGCTTGCCATAGGCCTGCTTCATCCAGATCTTGAATCGAAGTTGTATTTAACCGAATCTGTCCTTCCGCCGGTGTACGCAGCTTAAGCAGCAATTCGAGAATGGTTGTTTTGCCTGAACCGCTCGGCCCGACAATGGCAGTCTTAGATCCAGACGGAATATGGAGAGATACGTCCTTGAGTGCCGGACGCCATTCATCTTCATATTGAAAAGATACACCGCTCAGCTCAATGGACACGGCCTGATCGGCAGGAACTTTTCCGCTTGGCTGCTCTGCCAGTAGATCAGCTGCCCTAACGGTCTCCTCAAGCCGCTTGGCGGCATGCTCACTATCCTGCTTATATGCAGGCAGTGTCGCCATTGCCGCAGCTTCTTCGAACACAGTCTGAGATATCATGACCAGCATGGCAAGGAACACACCGGCAAGCGAGCCCTCCACAATCAGCAGGGCGCCAAGGGTCAGCACGCTCCATGAGATCAGAAAAGTTACAAATACATGCAGCGATTGCCCGCGCAGCAAATGCCGTGCTGCTGCCTGCTGTTCAGCCGTCAATGCCGCAGAGGCAGACTCAAGCTGCTTTCCGCGTTGTTCCAATTGCCCGTACACCTTTAAATCGCGGAAACCGTAAAGTAATTCCGTCACTTCCGTGGAAAGCGCCGAGCGTTGCTCTCGAACACGCCCCTGGTTCTTCCTCTGTCCAAGCATAACAATGGCCGGAACCACAAATGCCGCTGCCAGCATCCCCATTACAAACAAACAGGCAATCCAGACGGAGAAGGCAGAAGTAAACAGAACCGTGGCCAAAAACACCATAACGACAATGACCGGAGGATAGGCGACTCGCAGAAAGTAGTGCTGCAAGCTTTCTATATCGCCTACGATACGTGAGAGGAGATCTCCGCTTCGTTTTTGGTTTAGTACTCCCGGAGTCAACGGAACCAGCTTGGCAAAAAAAGCGGTCCGCAAACGGCTGAGCATCGAAAACGTCGCCCGATGGGTATACAAGCGTTCAGCATATCGCGCGGCCGCCCGCACCAGACCAAGTATTTTCACGAGAGACGTCAGCACAATCAAGGTATATAGCGGAGGGGCAAATACTGTCTGGGAGATCAGATATCCGCTAGTTGCAAAGAGGCATACCCCCGCTATTCCGGCAATGAATCCTCCAATGATGGCCATAACAATATCTTTCCGTTCCTGTAGCATGGCCTTGGTCAAAATAGCCAGCTCATTCATGCTGCTTCCCCTTTCCCGCCTTCACCATTTCAGCATACTGGGGCAGTCGCTCAAGAAGCTCATCATGGCTTCCGCAGTCCAGTATTTCTCCCTTGTCCATAAACAATATGCGGTCGGCTTGGCGGATCGTATACAGGCGGTGAGCCACGGTAATCATCGTAGCTTGACCGGCAAGTTCAGCTATAGACCGCTGCAATACGCGTTCGGTATGCAGATCCAATCCCACCGTGGGCTCATCAAATAGAATCACCGACGGATGCTTCAGGAAGGCACGTGCCAGAGCAAGCCTTTGCTTCTCGCCGCCTGACAATCCCCGCCCTCCTTCACCTACCAGGGTATCGTAGCCCTGTTCCAGCTTAGCCACCACAGAAGCAAGTCCCGCGGCTTCCGCCGCCTGAACGACTTGGGCCCTGGAGACGTTCCTGCCAGCGCCCAGCGCAATATTATCAGCCAACGTACCGGCAAAAATATACGGGTGCTGAGTAATGTAACTGACATGTTCAAACCAAGAAGTCTCCTCTATTTGTGTCAGCAGTCGTCCGTTCACCAGTACTTCTCCCACCGCCGGCTTAAGCAGTCCTGCAATGAGATGCAGCAGCGTGGTTTTGCCGGACCCGCTTTTGCCGGCAATGGCGATTTGCTCACCCGGCTGTATGGATAGTGAACCCACTGACAGCCCGAACATACCCGGGGCATATTGAAACCGGATATTCCTCAGCTCAATAGTAGGTGGCATCCGGTGCAAGCCCCCTTCGTATGCTTCCGGCTGATCCGCTGCCGCGCTCTCTTCTTTTGCTTCTGCAAGCATCTCTTCCACTTTACGAAGGGCTCCCATGCTGGTGCGGCCGCTGTGAAAAGCAGTGCCCGTGTTCTTCAGCAGATTGAAGAACTCAGGCACCAGCAGCAGGATCAGAAACGCAGTATGAAAGGAAAGAGATTTAAAGACAAGAAGCTGAAGCGCCAGCTCAAGCGCAATAATGCCAAGGCCCAGCATAACGATCGACTCCAGCATGAACGTATTGGTAAAGGCAACCCGCAGAATCCCCATGGTCGCATCCCGGTACCCCAGACTGCTGCGTTCGATCTCCTGCTGCTGGCGGCGGGCAAGGCCGAACAGCTTCAACGAGACCAGCCCCTGAAGAGAGTCGAGGAAGGTCCCGGAGAACCCGGCGAGCTGTGCGAATTTCTCCTCTGCCTTGTTCTTGGTCTGCAGCCCGACAAGAATCATGAATACCGGAATAAAGGGTGCGGTACACAGCAGGATCCATCCGGAATTGCTGTGCTGGGTAAAGATTACGATTAATATCAGCACGGGTATGATCGCAGCTTCCATCATTCTTGGCATGTACTGGCTGAAATAACTGTCCGCCTCATCCACCGCATCCAGTGCTACACTTACCTTGCCGCCCGTTTGCCCGCGAAGTGACGAGGGTACTGAAGCTTGGGTCATCTTCCGCAGCACTCTGGCCCTCATCGTTGTCTTGGCATCAGCAGCCATGTGCAAGCCGATTAATCCGTTGCCATAAGATAGCAGCGTACGCGCAGCCATGACAGCCAGTAACAGGCCAAGGATAACAGCCACCGATGACACAGATACCCGTTCTACAAAAATCTTATCAACGGCTTCCGCGAGCAGAACGGCCTGGCATGTTATGGCTACACCGAGTGCAAGCGAGAAGCCTGCTAATAGAGCACGGCGTTTCCTTTGTGTAGACATATACTCTGAGATCAGACCGGTTCTCCTCTTCATGATAACTCCCCTCCTTTATTTTTTGCCTTTTACATACTCCGCATCAAACAGGAATAATCTGAAGACCAGAATGAGAGACGGGACCAGCAGACACAGACCGCCGATAAAGGCTACCACCAGCGCAATCCCCATGGATTCGTTCGTGGCACCGCTTTGAATGGTAATATAGGGGTCCAAGATATAAGGATACTGCCCTATCCCGTATGCAAAAAAGGCACAGAGAAACTGGAGCATGACAAAGATAAAGGCCAATCCGTAGAGGCGGCCGTAGTACAGCAGCCATGTAGCAATCATGAAAAAGGCAACAGACGAACCCAGCAGCCACCACAAATCCATCATGTTATGAAAATGACGCTCATTGTGTTGGGAAAGAAAAACAAATGCCGTAAATGCAGCAATGATCGTTGGTATGCTCCAAAACAGGGCGTAGGTACGCATCAGCTTGAGCGCGGACTGATCCTCCGCCCTTGAAGCGTAGTAGGCCAAGAACGAGCTGCTGATAAACAGCACCGACACGATGGCGAGTGCTACAATGCTCCATGACAACGGACTTGTCAAAAGCGTCCAATAGGCTAATGTGACCGTTCCGCTATTCTCTATAATAAAACCGCCCTCAGACAGCGTCAGTGCCACCGATAAAGAAGCCGGAATCAGTAAACCTGTGGCCCCGTATAAAAACAGATATATAATGTTCTGCTTCGAGCCATAGTTCTGAAAAGCATAGAAGGAGCCGCGTACAGCCAGCAGAATCACGGCGATGCTTCCGGGAACAAGCAGCGCAGAGCCATAATAGTAAGCCGTGTCGGGAAAAAATCCGATGATGCCCACAAAGAAGAAGACAAAGAATACATTAGTAATCTCCCAGACTGGCGATAGGTAGCGGGAGATCAGCCGGTTAATCAGGTGATCCTGTTTCGTCAAGCGGGCATATAAGGCAAAGAATCCGGCCCCGAAATCAATAGACGCTACAATTAAGTATCCGTACAGAAAGATCCAAAGCACTGAAATACCTGCCAGCTCATAGCTGATCATAGTTGCTCACCTTTTTCTATAGATGCTTGTGCCAGCTTGTTCAGCTCGACCTCTGGAGGATTATTGTGGAACAGCCGTCTAAGTACAATGACACACATAGTCCCCATTACAACATAAAGAAGGAGGAAGAGGAAAAAGAGAATCCTCACATTCGGCGATGTTGTGGCTGCTTCCTCTACACGCATATATCCACGGACAATCCAAGGCTGCCTGCCAAGCTCTGCATAGAACCAGCCGAATTCAATGCCCAGGAAGGCCAGAAATGTGCTAAAGACAATGGATCTGAGCAGCCACTTGTTAAGTTCATTTCGTTTCTTCCAGAACAGGAAGAGGAAGTACAGCAGTCCAATCCCCAATATAACCATTCCGCTTAGAACCATAAAATCAAACAAATAGTGGACAATAAGCGGCGGGTGTTCGTCAGGCGGGAACTCTTCAAGACCCGTGACCTCAGCGCTAAAGTCTCCAAACGCCAGGAAGCTTAGCGCTTTCGGAAGGTGAATCGCCCCCAGAATCTCGTTCTCTGCATTAAGCCAGCCCAGCAGAATCAAGTCTGCGCCGCGTTCGGTTTCGAAGTGCCATTCTGCTGCCGCCAGCTTCTCCGGCTGATGCTCCGCCAGAAACTTGGCTGACATGTCTCCGGCCAGGCTTGTCAGCAGACTGAACGCCACAACAACGGTCATCATCAGCTTCAAGGCTTTCTTGGAGTAGGCTGAGACTCCCCTTCTCAGGATAGTGTAAGCCGCAATTCCCGCAAGCAAAGCAGCGCCAGTCAAGTAGGCAGAGGTTAAGACATGGAATACCTTCGAAGGCGTTGCCGTATTGAGCATTACCTCCAGCGGATTAACTGCCGTGAATTGTCCGGCTTCCATTACAAAGCCTCCGGGCTGATTCATAAATCCGTTCACCGTCGTGATGAATACTGCGGACATGCCTGCCCCGGCGACAATGGGAATCGTCAGCAGCAAGTGAATATACGGGTTGCGAAACCGCCCCCAGGTGTACAAATAAATCCCCAAGAAAATGGCTTCAAAAAAGAAGGCGAAAACCTCCATAAATAAGGGAAGGGCGATTACGTTCCCGCCGATCTGCATGAACTTCGGCCAGACAAGCGCAAGCTGCAAGGCAATCGCCGTTCCGGTCACTACGCCAACAGCTACTGAAATAATAAATCCGCGTGACCATCTTTTGGCCATCAGAGTGTAATGATGGTCTTTCTTCCGTATCCCGACGAATTCGGCAATGGCTATCATCAATGGGACACCGACACCAATCGTAGAAAAAATGGTGTGAAATGCTAACGTCATTCCTGTTAGCCATTTACTCCACATCACTGTATCAATCATCACGAATACATCCCCCCTCAATTTTGCGAATGAAGCCCAGCAAATTCTAGAAGCGCTTTGTTATTCCTTCACTCTGCTGTGCTTTAATTCACAAGTATAAAGAGTTTAGCGAAACTCTGTATGGCCCAAACGAGGGGGGCAATGTGTCTAACTTTCTTCTATAGTGCGTCTTTTTTGTGAAAACACGCTATTTTATGAATGAATTGTGACATATGTCACTTCAAAAATATTTCACGCTTATCGGAGTTTCTGTTTAAACCCATAAAAAAGGACTTACTACAGACGATTGTAATCGTCCGAAATAAGCCCTTTTTCCAGTGCATAGCGTGTAAGCTGAACGCGATTCTGTACCTGCAGCTTTTGCAGAATATTCTTAAGGTGATTCTTCACCGTATATTCCGAAATTCCATAATTCTCAGCTATTTCTTTGTTCGTCCAGCCCGTGGCTACCCCATTCAAAATATCCTGCTCTCTGGCCGTTAAGTTTACCTGCGGTTCCTTGACAGCAGATAAGGAGACATCCTTCAGAATTTGATACGCGACCTCCCGGCTTAAAGGCGCTTCTTCATGGACTATAGAGTGCAAATATTCAATCCAGGTTGAAGGTGCAAGATTCTTCAAGAGATATCCTTGGGCACCCCGCTTTAAAGCTTCCAGCAAATGAATCAGGTCATCTGACACTGTTATCATTACAATTTTCACATAGGGGAACATCAGTTTGATTTTCTGTGTAGCCTCAAGCCCGTTCATTCCGGGCATCTGGATATCCATCAGGATCAAATCCGGCAGCCACTCTGCGGTGAATTCTATGGCTTCCTGTCCATTACTCACCACCCCAACTACTTCAAAGCTTGGGTCAAGGGACAAAATATCACAGATAGCCTCCCTTGCATGTATGTGATCATCGACAACCAGTACACGCGTGTGCCTCATTTGCCCTCACCCTCTTTCGTTAATTCTACTGCAGTGTACAAATGATCCCGACGAAATTCCATTTTCCAATTCATCTCCTCCGCCCTTTCCTTCATGATATTTAATCCGAAACGGTCCTTAAACAGGTTGTCTACAAATCCCCGTCCATCATCTTTAATCATAACCTTGAACCGGTGCGGGTCTCCTTCTCCCACAATCCAGCCGTGTGTAGCCCCTGAATGCTTCTCTATATTGACGACAGCCTCCCGAACACAGGCAAGCAGTTCAACTTTTTCTTTCGGGGACAACATACTTTCCTGTATCGACCAATTCACACTAAATTGCACAGGAGTGTCCACTACCATTTTTTTCAACTTAGACTCCATAGATTCATGAGATAAAATCGATTTATCTTCCATAGGCTCATACTTTAAATCAGCTATGGCCTGGCGCACATACCGGTTTACCTCGTGGACTGTTTTACGGATCTGTTGCACGTCCTGGAGGTGCCGATCTTTATCCACCACATGTTCTTCCAGACGGTCTACTTTGACGGAGAGCAGAAATAACGATTGCGCAATTCCGTCATGTAGTTCCTTGGCCAGCTGTTCTCTGGCTTCGAGGACGGTCGTTGCGTTACGTTCCACCTCAAGCTCCTTTTGAATGTGCTCCAGCATACGAAACATCTTATTAAGCAGGGTCATACTTACCAGATAAACTATCAACGGTGTGAGCAGTTTCCTAATTCCATAGAAATATAAGGTAATAAAAATTGATGCCTGATATATTCCCATACCCCGACCGTAAACGTAGGAATTAAAAGAATCATCCATTTAATCTGTTTATAGGTCATTTGCATATTCCCCTCCTTAATGATATGTTCACATCGATTTAAAGCTCAGCATGTATCCGTAACCCCATACGGTTTGAATGATTCCGTTTCGTTCAGAGAATGCGCCCGATAGCTTATGTCTTACCCGTTTAATATGAGTGTCTACTGTACGATGATCCGCGAATCTCTTATGATCTCCGCCCCATACCTTTAACAGTAAATTCTCTCTGGAAAAGACCTCACCCTCATGCTTGACCAGAAAATAGAAAAGCTCATATTCCTTTAGAGTGAAGTGAATTTCTTTCCCTTTCACGGTGACTCTTCTTGCTCTGGGATTAATAGTAATGGAGGATATCGTTATCTCTTCATGCGACTGAGCTCCCTGGGGCACCACAACTCCTGCAACCCGGCCAATCATTGCCTTGGCTCGTCCGACAACCTCCCTAGGACTGAACGGCCTGTCAATAAAATCATCTGCACCGGCCATAAATCCCTGTATCCGTTCGTTCTCATCCGCTTTGCCTATAAACATGATTAGCGGGGCGGTTCCTATCAGCTTGAAATGCCTGCATAGCTCTTCCCCGCTGGTATCGGATAACTGCCAGTTTAATATAACCATAATATAGCGAGTTCTCAGCGCTTTATATAACGCCTCTGCTCCCTGCTCGGCTTCCTCTATATTATATTTCTCAAGTTCAAAATAAACACGCAGCAACTTACGGACTTGCCTGTCACCATCCACGATGAGTATATTATAGTTTGAATTTACATTCTCCATTTGCGCTACTCCTCCTTCCTAGCCTCCTTTATATCTAAAATTAAGCATACGTGTTTTTTAAATACTCAACATGGCTCAATGGAGCTATGAATATAATGATCCCAAATCAAAATATATCTAATCTATGAACATACTCGAGTTCGTTAACGCAATTAAGCTGTTTGTTTGGCACTCTTTCTTGGTACGGATGCCCGGCTAATGTTTTGCAATATAGTCCGTCTACGAAGCCTGCTAATGCTGCTTTGCATGAAGGCAACAAAAAAGCACTTCTTTGAATTAAAGCAGCGGCTCTCACTAAGAGAATCCTGATCCATCCTTTCAATTCCAAGTCTAACTCTTTGTGTTGAATCAATTCGTCTAAAAATCACCCCGATTTAGCATAAATTATTTTTCAACTTGCCTTATATATTGATATATTGTAATATTACGATATAGCGATATATAAAGCAAAGGGGGAATTTCAGTATGGATAATGATTTCGAACAATTTAATGAGGCTTCTGACATTCTAAAGGCCTTAGCTCATCCGGTTCGATTATGTATCGTTAAAGGCCTTCTGAAAAAAGGGGCTTGCAACGTTGGATTTATGAAGGAATGTTTAGATCTTCCGCAATCCACAGTATCTCAGCATTTACAAAAACTTCGGAGCTTCGGCATTGTCAAAACTGAACGTAATGGACTCGAAGTCAACTACACCATTGCTGATGTCAGAGTGAAACAATTAATTCAAGTTTTCTTCGGGAAGGATGATCAATCATGAGTAAAAAGGTTCTAATTATCGGAGGAGTTGCTGGAGGAGCTTCAGCCGCCGCACGCCTGCGCCGTTTGGATGAGGAAGCACATATTGTGATGTTTGAGCGCGATGAACATATTTCTTTTGCCAACTGCGGGTTACCCTACTATATCGGCGGTTCAATTAAAGACCGTTCCAAACTGATTGTGCAGACACCAGAAGCCATGTACGAGCGTTTTAATCTTGACATTCGTACAAAAAGTGAAGTGACCCGTATCGACCCTGTTTCCAAAACAGTCCGCGTTAACAGCAATGATCGCGGTGTTTACGACGAAAGTTATGATTACCTTATTTTAGCGCCAGGAGCAAAACCTATACGTCCTGCTTTACCCGGCATTGATAGCTCCAAAATCTACACTTTACGTAACATAGCAGACACGGATCGTATAAAGCAACGCGTAAGCGAAGCGAATTCTAAGTCCGCTATTGTTATAGGCGGCGGTTTCATCGGAGTGGAAATGGCGGAAAATCTTAGAGAAATAGGGCTGAATGTTACCCTCGTTCAAGCCGATTCTCAGATTCTGGCGCCTTTCGATATCGAAATGTCCCAGGTGTTGACCCAAGAATTAGAACAACACGGCATCAATCTACTCTTCTCCGAAAGTGCGAAGGCATTTAACGAAATTAATGAAAGCATACAGGTTGAGTTAGCTAGCGGAACAACGTTAGTTACTGA
This sequence comes from Paenibacillus sp. IHB B 3415, assembly GCF_000802655.2. Classification (NCBI taxonomy): domain Bacteria; kingdom Bacillati; phylum Bacillota; class Bacilli; order Caryophanales; family Paenibacillaceae; genus Paenibacillus; species Paenibacillus sp. IHB B 3415. The sequence continues at coordinate 66,583 of NZ_JUEI01000005.1, forward strand.
TATGGTTATTTTAGCTATCGGGGTTACACCTGACACTTCCTTTTTAAAAGATAGCGGAATAGAACTTACTTCCAGGGGTCATATCATAGTAAATGATAAATTAGAGACTAATGTGGATGGCGTATTTGCAGTCGGTGATGCGATACAAGTCGTTGATTTCATTAATGGGAACAAGACCGCCATACCGTTAGCTGGCCCTGCCAATAAACAAGGACGTATTGCTGCAGATAATGTATGCGGTTTGGGAGTGACTTATAAAGGTTCACAGGGAACATCTATTATTAAAGTGTTCGGCTTGACAGGAGCAACTACTGGAAACAATGAGAAAACTCTTCAGAGGTTGGGGATTCCCTATCAAGTAGCTTATGTTCATCCAAGTTCTCATGCATCATATTATCCAGGTGCTACCCCTCTTACCATTAAGCTGCTTTTTGACACTACAGGTACTGTACTGGGCGCTCAAGCTGTAGGATCTGACGGAGTGGATAAGAGAATTGATGATATAGCAACCGTTATTCACTTCCGTGGAACAGTTAGCGATATGACCGAGCTTGAGCTTTCCTACGCTCCACCCTTTTCGTCTGCAAAAGATCCTGTTAATATGGCCGGCTATACTGCGGAGAATATACTTGCAGGGAGAACTAAAGTGTTTGTATCCCAAGACTTAAAAACCCGTGATTCTCAACATACCATTCTGGTGGATGTTCGCTCTGAGATCGAGCACAACAATGGCCACATTCCCGGTTCTATACTTATTCCTGTGGACGAGCTCCGCTCGCGACTAAGTGAATTGGATCCCAGTAAGGAGATTTGGGTGTATTGCCAAGTTGGTTTAAGAGGTTATACTGCCTCACGAATTTTACAGCAAAAGGGGTATAATGCTCGGAATTTAACAGGTGGCTACAAGACATATAAAATGGCCAATTATACGCCCTCCAGCAATTCAACGCCATCGCCGGTGCCAACACCTGCAGACGTTAGACAAGAAACAGCTGTAATAGTTGAGCAACAAGAAGACGCATTACATGCAGATTTCGAACTGGATGCTTGTGGATTATCCTGCCCCGGTCCACTCATTCAAGTCAAGCAACAGATGGATAAGCTGAAAAACGGCCAAGTGCTGCACGTAACAGCATCCGATCCCGGTTTTTATGAAGATATTCTGGCTTGGGCACAAATGTCAGGCAATCAATTAATTAAAGTAGGTAAGACACATAGGGGAACAACTGAAGCTTTTTTAAGAAAAGGAACCTCTGATACTAATCGTCCGGCTGCAACGGAAGCGACACCTTCCCGCCTGGATGGCAGCTCTATGGTTGTGTTCAGTGGTGATCTCGACAAAGCCATAGCGTCCTTTATTATTGCTAATGGAGCTGCATCAAGCGGAAAAAAAGTGACCATGTTCTTCACCTTCTGGGGATTAAACGTTATCAGAAAGCCGGAGAAAGTCCCTGTATCCAAAAGCTTTGTTGGGCGCATGTTTGGAGCCATGATGCCCCGCGGCAGTCAAAAGTTGACTATATCAAAGATGAACATGCTGGGTCTGGGCACGAAAATGATCCGAAGTGTCATGAAAGATAAAAATATTTCGTCTTTAGAAGAATTAATCCAATCTGCGATTCAACAGGGTGTTGAAGTGGTTGCTTGTTCAATGTCAATGGATGTGATGGGAATAACTGAAGAAGAACTTATAGACGGCGTGAAAATTAGTGGTGTTGGCTACTATCTCGGTCAGGCAGATCAATCTAGTCTTAATCTGTTTATTTAATCTTACTTGCTTAAATTCATGTGTTAAAAATCCAAAATGCCGGAAGCACAACTTCCGGCACAAAACATCCTCGATTAAGATCAAAACAACCGCAAACAAGTGACTTCGACTCTGCTCACATAAAGATACGAAATGTCTTCTTCATTGGTAAAATATGAATGGATCTTCCTTACTTTCTTCCAGCCTTCTTTTAAATTCAAAAAAAGTCCTATACGCTTTACACATCGCTACCCCTCCCAGCGCAGTGCGCCACGAAAACCTGTCCCATGGCCTATTCGGCAAGCTTAAGCCCGGCGAATTACAAGTATTTCAATCCTGGCAGGAAGTCGCTCGTATCGCCCGAAAAATTTCCAAGGAAGGCAAAAACATGTACCGCAGCGTGATCTCTTTCCGCACCGAAACGGCACTGGAATTAGGCCTGACCGATTTTGCCGAGTGGCAGCAATACATTGAGCAGCACATCGCCATTCTCGCTACCCATAACCGAATTAAGACAGAAAATCTGTGCTGGGCTGCTGCATTCCACAACGAGAAAGATCATCCTCATCAGGCGATCATGAAAAATTTCACCCATCCTGAAGTCCCCAACCGTATCCGCAAGCAGCTCATCAAAGACCCCTTCGCCTATAAGATCAAGGAATTTTGCGCTTCTCGGGATCAATTCAAGACAGGCATAACCGAAGTGACCGATCGGATGGTTGAAGAATTTGAAGCCTACCTGAAGCAACTGAATCCGAAAACATTTCGAGCATTCCAGGCACGTTTCAAGAATGAGGATGAAGACTCCCTGCTACGTTTTCCAAAACATCATTTGCCAGAACCCGCTGCGGTGAAGAGGCTAGCCCACAGGCTGTTTGAGCTGCGCAGTCAGATGCCGAAAACCGGAAGACTCGCGTACAAGCTGCTGCCGCCGGAGGTGAAAATAGTTGTAGGTGAGTTGGTGCAGGATCTGCTGCAAGAAAACCGTTATTTGGCTCAAATGGTAGAGGATTATGTAGAGGAGAAATTGAACACATGAAAGATAATAGGGAGAAGCAGATTGTATCGTGATTTTCCATAAAGCGTTCCAAGTACAAGTCCCATAACTATATACGGAAACAATCAACTTTCCCCCTTATACTTTCTTAATATATTTTCACCGTCGTTATCCTCATTATCTGCTCGAAAAATAAAATTCCACTCTTGAAAAAATAAACAGATACTAGCAATTCCATTAAAATTTCATAAACACGGATTGACAGAATTACGCTATCTGTATATCCTGTACTTATAAGTTAAGTACAGTTTATTTTCAAATGGTTGGAGGATAAGCATGGAGATTATCTTAAGCAGTGCGAGTAATAGGCCAATTTATGAACAAATTACATCTCAAATTAAAGAGATGATTATGAAAGGAGAATTGAAACCGGAGGATATTCTTCCTTCCATGCGTAAACTGGCAAAGGATCTGCATGTGAGCGTTATAACGACCCAAAAGGCCTACGAAAATTTGCAACGTGATGGCTTCATTGAGACGATTCCTGCAAAAGGAACCTTTGTCTCCAGTCAGAACAAAGATTTTATTGTTGAGGAGAATCGGCGGAGAATTGAAGAAATGCTTGAAGAAGCAAGTGTTCTTGCTAGAGAAAATGGTATTTCTTTAGACGAAATTATTAAAGTTATAAGGGTAATGTATAAGGAGGATAAAGAATAATGAATGCCATTGAGGTAAAGAACATCTCAAAAACGTATAAGGATTTTAAACTGGGTGAACTGACGCTGGAAATTCCCCAAGGAAGTGTATTTGGCCTGATTGGCGAAAATGGTGCCGGCAAATCCACCTTTATAAAATCGATCTTAGGAATCACGAATTCAGATTATGATGAATTAAAATATTTTGGAAGAGATTTTCAATCGAATGAAAAGAGCATCAAAGAAGAAATCGCAGTTATTTTTGATCAGACACACTATGATTTGGAGTTTACACCGACGATTATAGGAAAGATCATGAGAAAAATGTATAAACGCTGGGACATGCTCAAGTTTAGTGAATATCTTCAACAATTCAATTTACCCGAGCATAAAAAACTCAAAGCTTTCTCACGAGGAATGAAAATGAAATTAGAGTTTGCCATTGCGTTCAGTCACCATACAAAGTTCATCATCCTCGATGAAGCAACAAGCGGACTGGATCCGATATTCAGAGATGAAATTCTGGATATATTGCGAAAGTACAGCGAAGCGGAAGAGCATACCATTCTGATGTCAAGTCATATTACCAGTGATCTGGATAAGATAGCGGATTATATCGGTTTTATTCATCAAGGAAAGCTATTATTTGTTAAAAGCTATGAGGATATTAGGGAGAATTACGGAATTGTAAAATGTGGAAAGAATATGATGGATGCATTGCATGAAGGGGATATTGTATCTTATAGAAAAGAATCTTATGTATACAATATTCTAGTGAATAACAAGCACTCCATACGGGAAAGATTCCAGGATTTAGTGGTTGAAAATGCTTCTTTAGAAGATGTGATGTTATTTATGGTGAAAGGAGACAAAGTACAATGAAGGGGATTATTCTAAAAGATATTTACGAAATGATTCACATCAAAAAAAACAGAAACAATTTGCTTTTCCATTATTTCCTGATACTGTTAAGCTTGATTTTTTTCAAGAATGGATTCGGATTTGTGGTCAGCTCCCTTATACTTATTCTCATGTCAGTTTCGCTTATATTACAAGCCACAGTTGAACTTGATGAAAAGTATAACTTCGATAAAATACAATTGACTTTTCCAGTCACAAAAAAAGAAATTGTTTTATCAAAGTATTTTTTGGGTTTGGCTTTCTGTGCCGTAAACATGATTTTTCTTTTCTTAATCATGTTAGTCTATGCTTTACTTTATCAAACTTTCCCGCTAATACTTGGAATTCAATTCGTACTGTTAAGTATCATTATATCTCTGGCTTTGCTGGCTCTATATCATTATTCTTGTATTACTTTTGGCACCAAAGGTGGATTATTGTTATTTGCGTCTATCATGCTGTCTATAGTTGGTGGATATGTATTAACGAAAATGAACGTAGATTGGCAAGTGGTTTTCGTCAGCGTAATGAGTCTTAATCCAACAATCGTATTATCGACTGGTATGATTTTATCAATTGTATTGCTTCTAATAAGTTATGTAGCTTCAGTTAAAAGCTATATTCGGAAACACTCGTAAAGAATCAAATAAACTCCAATTATTTGGCACCAGCCCCAGTTAAAGATAAATTCATAAAAAGTGTTTAACTCTCCGTCTTTAACGCGGTTCAATTACCAGTTCAGTCCTCCTCATTTCAATACGTGTGGACTTAAGAGTTGACTTTTTGTACTCTCTGTTTGCTCAACCGGATAATCGTATATAATTGTATTACGTTATCCTTGGAGCTGGTCGCTTATCGGCTATCTCAAAAAATGTGGAAGAGCTTGGTGATGGGCGATATAAACCGAATTGTACGAGGAGTGCGTTTATGAAAACGAAGAAAATTTTATATATTGAAGATAATCAGGACATTGGCCAATGGGTTAAGGGTGAGTTGGAACAGCGAGGCTATGAGGTTCGCTGGTTGCAGTCTGGCGAAGACGTAGAACGAATAATCTATGGGTGTGATGTGGTAATCCTTGACATCATGCTACCGGGGCTCGACGGCTTCACAATTGGCCAGCGTTTGAAAAAAATAATACCCTCAGTGCCGATTTTATTGCTGTCTGCTCGGGCGGCAGTCGATGACAAACTGCTGGGGCTTCAGTTTGCTGATGATTATGTCACCAAACCATTTCACCTCGATGAACTAGCAGCGCGAGTAGAGGTTCTGCTTCGCCGCAATGGATTGGAAATCTCAGATCAAATAAAGCTCGGACAACATGTCATTGTAGACCTGTCTCGACATACAGTGACAGACGAGCGCACCGAGGAAGAAATTATACTGACAGGAAAAGAGTATCAAATTCTAATGTATTTCCTGCGCAATCCAAACCAGCTTCTTACAAAAGAACAGATTTTTGAAGCCGTTTGGGGCCAAACATATATTGATGGAGATAAAACACTTTCGGTTCATATTCGCCACCTCAGCGTAAAACTGGAACAGGATCCTAATGCGCCCGAGATTGTCCAGACAGTACGGGGTATCGGCTACAGGGTAAAACAATGAAACAGAGAATATTCTTCAGGCAATACATGCTGGTTCATTTTTTAATCCTCGTTCTGCTTCCGCTCATGATCCTTGTCATGGTTTTCGGGGTATATCCATCCCCTGATCCAAAGAATATTGATACATTAAATCAATATCGAGATATAGTAATCCTTATCGTACTCATCATTGTCGTATTTATTTTCATTTCAGGGGTATTCTTCCACCGTCTTCGTCAACGGCTCATCCGCCTACAAAAGGCCATGTCTCTCTCCACAGAAGGTGTTAATCTCCCACATCCAGTTCCTACCCGAACCGCAGGGATGGATGAAATAGCTCAGTTGGAGGCTTCATTCAATCAAATGGTTAGGCAGCTTGAAGAGAGCCGTTTGCGCGAAAAGGAAGAAGGGGTACTCAGACAACAATTGATTGCGGATTTATCACATGACCTGCGGACACCCTTAACTGCCCTGCGTGGACACGCCTCAAAACTGCGCAAAGAAGCCCTTGGCCGGGAAGGTTTTGATTCACTGGAAGCAATTGACCATACTATCACACATGTTGGTAAATTAATGGACGATCTTTTAGCGTACACACTGCTTACATCAGGTAAATATCCGTACCACCCTGCCCGCACGAATATGGTCCGATTTGTAAGGTCATCTATTGCGTCCTGGTATCCAGCATTCGAGGATGCCGGTTTCCATATTCACGTAGACATGCCTAAAGAAGCAACCTTTTCGTGGGAGATAGACCCGCAATGGATGACCCGTGTGTTGGACAATTTATTTCAAAATGTCCTTCGTCATGCTGGAGATGGACGATATATCGCTATTGCCGTGGACGCCACACTGGATAGGTTAATGATTAAAGACCATGGCCCCGGGATGGATCAATCCTCCGCAAACCGCGGTGCCGGTATCGGACTGGGAATTTCAATGTATATGCTAAGCGAAATGAAGCTGCAGGCACGCTTTGTATCAGATACGGACGGAACAAGCGTGTGGATAGAAAAATTAGACCAAACTTAGACAAAGCCATCCCAGATTTTAGACTGAACCAGATATGATGAGAAGCATAACAAAACAAGAAAGGGTGTTATGCTTGCTCACTATCAATCAATTAACAAAAAGCCGTGGTTCTCTCAACATCCTGAATAGCATCAGTTTTCAAGCCAAATCTGGTCGAGTGACCGGGTTTTTGGGACCAAACGGTGCGGGAAAAAGCTCTACCCTTCGCATCCTGCTTGGACTTGATCGAGCTACATCAGGAACTGCGTTAATCAACGGAGTGCCTTATGCTAAGCTCCTCGTTCCTCTCGCAACTGTTGGGGCTGTATTCGAGGGTTCAGGCGCTCATCGGTCGCGAACAGGACGGGCTCACCTGAACTGGGTGGCTCAATCTGCTGGACTCTCTCGCTTCAGGGTGGACGAGGTATTAGAAATTGTAGGCCTTACAAGCGCCGCTTCAAAACGGGTGGGGTCCTATTCTCTCGGTATGGGGCGCCGACTTGCGCTTGCAGCCGCACTGCTTGGAGATCCGGAGATTCTAATTCTGGACGAACCTACCAATGGCCTTGATCCAGAAGGGATCCGTTGGCTCAGGAAATTTCTTCGTGAACGTGCGGCGTCAGGCCGAACTGTGCTGCTTTCGAGCCATCTTATGGGAGAGACTGCCGAGACAGTAGATGACGTTATCATTATCAATAAAGGGCAGATTGTTGCCGACGGCACCCTTACGGAGGTCGTTGGCTCTCACAGAACATTGGAAGATTCGTTTTTCAATCTCACTACCGGAAATGGAAGGGACATGCGATGAAGACATTTTCCGCAGAACTTTCCAAACTCATCTCCCTGCCAACCATCTGGGTCGCTTTGGCAGTCGGCATACTTGTCTCACCCGTAGTTGCCGCAATTAACTCCTTTTCAGCGCTCTCCTCAATTTCGCGAGGAATTGAGACTGCGGTCGAGGCTGACATTGGCTATCAGGAGTTGGCGTTTGGCGTCATGGGTGCGATTATTCTTGGCGTGGTCGCGATCAGCAGCGAGTATTTCACTGAGAGTGAAGAATCCGCCGGAGGACGCCAAATCACTACCAGCTTAACTGCAGTCCCAAGTCGCCTTCGTTTTCTGTTGTCGAAAGCGACCGTCGTTGCAAGTGCTAGCGCCCTTCTCGCCATAGTCACTACCGCTGCCACAATGACTGTGATTCAAATAATTCTTGGCGAACATGCGCCTGCACTGGGAATTCCTGCTATTCCTCGACTGATCGGCGTTGTATGCTATTGGATACTCACCGCACTATTGGCATTTGGAGTCACCGTCCTAACACGAAACGGTGTCATCCCGCTCGCGATTTTGATTATGAATACCTCCGTTGTTACCGTGACCTACCTACTGACAAAAATCACACCTTTAGCGAACTATCTGCCGGATATGGCCGGAATTCGCATGTTTGTTAAAATCAAAGATACAGGTGTTGGAATCGACCCACTTTGGGCTGGCGTGATTATGACTGCTTGGGTAGCAGCATTTCTCACTGCTGCGGTCATTGCGTTTTGCCGGAGGGACGTATGAGTGCGCCGAGTATCCGGCCACGTAGCCGGGAATTCACCCGAGTATTATCTGCTGAACTATCGAAACTATGGTCATTGCCTTTCACATGGCTTACCCTTGCTGGTACATTCATTGTCAATATCATTTTGTCTATCGCCTTCACCAGCGCAGAACTGCAGGGCTTAACGGGCACACAAAGTATACTTGATATCGGGTTGGCCTCTGTTAGCTACGCCCAGGGCGGGTTTATGATTTTCGGTATACTGGCTGCTTGTTCTGAATACACCGGTGGGCAGATCCGCACGACCCTGACTGCAATGCCTCGTCGAGGTATCCAGCTTGTCGCGGCGCTTTTGGCTTTAACAATCGTGCTTATTCCCACCGCGATAATTGTTTCATCTGCTGGGCTTCTGCTGACCGCAAGCCTTATTGGTAGTACCGCCGCACCTGTCGCTCTGGGTAATCTTGTGCCGGTCATGATCGGAGTGTCCACCTACCTCACCCTGACTGCACTGATCAGCGCGGCAGTCGGAATCATTCTGCGCCGTTCGCTGCCTTCGGTTGCTGCCGTACTCGGTTATTACTTCATCGCTGGCCCGCTCCTGCGAGATCAGACTGTTTTGGCGAAGTATCTTCCCGACACCGCAGGACTTGTTATGTGGTTTCCCCAGCCCGATGACATGAGTGTGCTCACGCCTATACAAGGCGCTATCTTTTTATCCGCTTGGCTCTTTGCTGCAATTATAATCGCTGCGACTGTATACCGTAAACGAGATATGTGATTTAGGACTATTCCGTTGTTGAAGGGTAAGAATAAGAATAATCCCGAAGCTGTCGAAAAATCTTGCAAGGGAGTAGCAGGTAACTGGACATCATCTGCAGAGTGTAATTCACTACCTGGAGTTCAGCGATGATTTGGTCACTAACGCCGTAGTATCTTGTGGTGTTCACGCTTCCGTTGCTCCACAACAAACTGTCACCGTTGTAGTTGTAGCGGACCGTAATATTCCCCAGACAATGAGTCCCAAAGTATCAATGGCCGACCGGCCGCGAGAGAACCGTCACCGTCTCACGCCGCGAGTTACGCTGGCTGTTGGACGGGTTGTCGCTAGTGCAACGTAAAATGCATTCGGAATAAATCATAAAATCATAAATATCCTTATTATTCGGGCTGCCGTATATAATATAAAGTGGAACGAAAAATAAAGGACAGGTGAATTAAGGATTACACTTCTGCCCCGGAAGCAGCGAAAAAGTGGGGAATTTCAGAACGGCACGTACAAAAACTTTGCGAGTAAAACCGCACCTGATATGGTTTAGCCATATGTGGCTGATACCCAAAAATGCAGAAAAGTCGATAGACGGTAGAAAAAAAGCGAACGCTAATGAAGAGAGGATTAAGAAAGGAAAATAATTGTGATAAAGATATTTATAATAGAGGACGATTCGGTAATTGCCGAAAAAATCAAGCAGCATTTAGAGAATTGGGGATATGAGGCAGCTATCGTTCAGGATTTTCGGAAAGTGCTTCCTGAATTTATCGCCTTTGACCCGCAACTAATACTTATGGACGTTTCGCTTCCTTGCTTTAGTGGATATTACTGGTGCGGGGAAATACGGAAAATGTCAAAGGTCCCTATCATCTTTGTATCTTCTGCATCGGATAATATGAATATTGTCCGGGCTGTCGATATGGGCGGTGATGATTATATTACAAAGCCCTTTGACTTTCAGGTGCTTATGGCAAAGGTACAGGCCATGCTACGCCGAACTTATGATTTTGGGGACAGCGGCAGCCTGATGGAACACAACGGACTAATCTTCAATCTGAGCAATACAACCATAACCTATGATGGGCAAAAACAGGAGTTAACAAAGAATGAAGCCCGGATTCTTCAAAAACTTATGGAGAATAGAGGGAAAATTGTAAAACGGGACAAATTGATGATGAGCCTATGGGAAACGGAAAATTTCGTAGATGACAGCGCCTTGTATACGAATATAAACCGGTTGAGAAAAAAGCTGGAACAGCTTGGGCTTGCGGATTATATTTCTACCAAAAAAGGTGAAGGGTATCTAATTGAGGGTTGAACAATGAAGATATTTGTTTCTTATTTATACGACAACAAAAAAAGTATACTGCTTTGGATTATTTTTGGAGCATTGAACTTCTTTCTGGGTTTCCTCTATCGAATTCCTACGGAAAGGACATGGCTTTGGGTGGCTTTATGCTGCATTTTCGGGGGAATTGCGGGCGGTTATGATTTTTTCAAATACCACAGCCGACATACGGAAATGGCTCTTTTCCAAAAGCAAATTCATTTAGACGTGGAGAAGCTGCCACGCCCGGAGAGTCTGCTGGAAAGGGATTATTATAATCTTCTGAAACAAATGAGTTTTAATCTAAAGGAAATGGAGAATTCCGCCCAGCAGAACGAACAGAATGTCCTTGACTACTATACCCTATGGGTTCATCAGATTAAGATTCCCATCGCGGCACTCCGTTTAATTCTTCAAGATGAAGAATGTGAAGCAGCCGAAGAAATGAACGTACAGTTATTTAAGATTGAACAATATGTAGAACTGGTACTGCAATATCTGCGATTGGAGAGCCCATCCACAGATTACCGTTTTCAAGAAACGGAGTTGAACGAAATTATTTGTGAGGCGGTGAAAAAATATGCCCCGCTGTTCATCAGGAAGCGGCTGCCCCTGTACTATGAAACTGTTCATTGCCGGGTTCTCACCGATTCCAAATGGTTGGGCTTTGTACTGGAACAGGTTTTATCCAACGCCCTGAAATATACGAAGGAAGGCTCCATCTCAATTTATTTAGAAAACAGTAAAACACTGGTAGTTGAAGACACGGGAATTGGAATCAACCCGGAGGATTTGCCGAGAGTCGGTGAAAGAAGTTTTACGGGGTACATGGGGCGACAGGACAGGAATGCCACTGGCCTGGGACTTTACCTCTGCAAAACAATATTATCCAAGCTGGGGCATAGTCTTTCGATTGAATCGGAACCCGGCAAGGGAACCAAAGTGATCATTGGACTTAACAGCGTTCCCTTAGAAGCTGAATAGCAGTCTAACAAAATTGTTAGAAACAGGAGAGAAATGTCAGACCAATCGGTGGAACGACATTTCTCTCTTTTGCTATGCTGTAACCGTAATTCATATTGGCTACAAGAAAGGAGAATGTTTTTATGATAAAACAGAAAACAAAATGGATTGGGGCGATGCTTTCGCTTATGGTGATTTTGGGTTTGCTGTCTGGTTGCGCTGTCGCCTCTTCAGATACAGAGGAGTATAGTCCTATGCAAAAATTCGTGTACGGGATGGGTAATTTTTTCTCCGGGGCTGCGGGGGAGAATGCACTTACCAGTGACCGAAGAATAAAAGGCGACCGTGAGTTTGGAAAAGATAATTATGTGGGAACTTATCAGGCAGAATACAACAACTTTTCTGGCTCGGAGCTTTTGTTTGGCGGGGCTGCTCTGGAAAGAGAGGAAGGAAATAGCCTTCAAGTTACTTACAGCCTGAAAATAGAGAGTGGGACGGCAAAAGTGTCCTGGCACTCCGGGGATGAGGAACCTACTCTGTTACTTCAAAAAACCGGTGAATACTCCGACACCATAGAACTAAAAGGAGGATGGGAATCGCTCCGTGTGGAAGGAGACAAATTCAAAGGAGAGGTAAAAATTCAAGTTGATTGAGTTGAACCAAAGGGTTAAGAAGAGAACAAAGGAGAGCGCTATATGACTATTTTAGAAGTGTATAACTTAAAAAAGATTTATACGACACGTTTTGGAGGAAATCTGGTACAGGCATTGTCCAATGTATCTTTTTCTGTTGAGCAAGGAGAATACGTGGCAATCATGGGGGAATCTGGTTCTGGGAAAAGTACGTTGCTTAATATCCTTGCTGCTTTGGATAAACCTACAGGTGGTGATGTGCTGCTAAACGGTAAAAACATAGTCTCTATTCCTGAAAGTGAAATTTCCGCTTTTCGCCGTAAAAACCTTGGCTTTGTTTTTCAGGATTTTAATTTGTTAGATACCTTTTCACTCCAAGACAATATTTTGCTTCCGCTGGTAATGTCGGGTGGAAAACCCGCAGAAATGAAAAGCCGGTTGCTACCAATTACTCAAAAACTCGGTATTCAAAACCTACTGAACAAGTACCCATACGAAGTATCAGGAGGTCAGAAACAAAGGGCGGCAGTTGCGAGAGCATTGATTAATAACCCGCAGTTAATTATGGCGGATGAGCCAACAGGGGCTTTGGATTCTAAGACGGCAGACAGTCTCTTGGAGCTTTTTGGGGCTATCAATGCGGAAGGACAAACAATTTTAATGGTAACGCACAGCATTAAAGCCGCCAGCCATGCTAACCGCGTCCTCTTTATCAAGGACGGCTGTGTGTTCCATGAGCTTCACAGAGGAAATCTACATTCGGAAGCCATGTTCCAAAAAATATCTGATACACTGTCTGTTATTGCGACAGGAGGTATATCCTATGAGCAATAGATTTTATCTAAAAATGGCAGCCGACAATATCAGAAAAAACGGCAAGGTGTATCTGCCCTTTCTCATTTCCTGTATTTGTTCCGTAATGGTATCTTATATCATGCTTGCCCTTTCTATGAGCCGTGGACTCGGGCAGATTCCCGGCGGAAACAATATGCAACTGATTTTGACTTTGGGAAATGTAGTAATAAGTATATTCTTTGCTATATTTCTCTTTTATACGAATAGCTTTCTGATGAAACGGAGAAAAAAAGAGTTCGGTGTTTACAATATTCTGGGTATGGATAAAAAACACATTCAGAAACTAATCATGTACGAAACCATGTATATTGCCTCCATCAGTATTGTTGTTGGTTTGCTCACGGGTATCATATTAAACAAGGTTTGTGTACTCGTTATTCGCCGTATGATGGACGCAACCGTTTCCCTTGGGTTTGAGCTGTCTCCTGCTTCCATGATTGGGTCGTCACTCCTCTTTGCAACGTTCTTTTTACTGCTCTTAGGATACAATACCTATCAGGTACACCTGGCAAACCCCATAGAGCTTTTGAGGGGAGGTAATGTAGGCGAAAAAGAGCCGAAAACAAAATGGATCATGGCTGTCTTGGGTAGTGGATTTTTAGGTGCCGGTTACTATCTTGCTCTTACCATACAGTCGCCCATGACAGGGATGCCACTGGTTTTCCTGGCTGTTTTGCTGGTTATTGCGGGTACTTACCTCCTGTTTACCGCAGGGAGTATTGTCGCTTTGAAATTACTTCGGAAAAACAGCACGTACTACTATCAGATCAAGCACTTTATTCCTGTTTCAGGGATGATTTACCGCATGAAAAAGAACGCTGTGGGCCTTGCAAACATCTGTGTTATGTCCGTCGGTGTCATACTCCTGCTTTCCATAGCAGTTTCTTTGTATGTAACATCAGATGAGTCCATTCATGCTCAATATCCGAGTAATGTCATAGCCGAGATAAAGTTAAGCGGAGATATTCCGGAGGCGGAGAAGCAAGTGAAATCTGAATTACAGCAGGCGGCAGAAAGAACCGCCGCTGAAACTCAGGTTGAAATAGACAGTATATCCTCATATACCTCTCTGTCTTTTCCGGCCGTATTAGTCCAAGGGGGCTTTGACGTACCAGAGGATATATATTCTAATCAAACTACAAAAATATCTTCCCTGTATTTTATCGACCAGAACAATTACAACAGCCTGTTCGGGGGAAATGTGAGCCTGAACGCAAATGAGGTATATCTTCACGGAACTGGAAAGGAATACGAAGGAACAAGTTTATCTCTCATGGGCGAGCAATATCAAGCCACAGTGATGAAAGATATGAAAGGGTTTGTAACAGGCCAATCCACTGTTTCAACCATTGTGGACATCTATTATATCATAGTGAATGATGTTGAGATGCTACAAAAAATCGAACAGCAGCAGAGAGCCATTATTGGTAAATCAGCCGGTGCTATCCACGTGTCTGCACGGATTGATTTGGATAAGGAGACAGGAAATGAGCAAGAAAGGAACTTTGGAAATATCTTATCTGGCAAATTAGAAGCTGCGGGTATAGATGTTTCCGTGGTAGACACAAGAGTATCTGCCGGCGAGAAATTCCGCGCCCTGCGAAGCGGTGTCCTTTTCGTTGGAATGAATTTGGGTATTCTGCTTCTTATGGCGACCGTACTGATTATCTACTATAAGCAAATTTCGGAAGCATACGATGATAAAGACCGCTATTCCATCATGCGTAAGGTAGGGTTGAGCCTAAAAGAAATTAAAGGGGTTATTCGTTCTCAAATCTTGACAGTATTTTTTCTGCCGTTGATAGCCACGGGGGTTCATGCCGCATTTACTTTCCCTCTAATGAAGAAATTGATGGTCGTAGTTATGCTGGACAGTACGCAATGGTTCCTGTATTGCATGGCTGCTTCTTATACGGTGTTTGCCATCGTATACGTGCTTATTTACATGGTTACGGCACGAGCATACTACAAAATTGTTAGTTAATGTTACAACGGAAACAATGATAGGAGATACGTTGAAATGGAAATAACCTCAGGAAATATAGTAATATAAGCGTCAAATAGCCTTCTCCTATCGGCGGGAGCGAGCATTGAGTATGCAATTTATATCTTGATCATCCGACAATCGGCTGGAAGCGAATCAGACCAGGGCAAGAACGGTTCGAGCGCTTCGTCATCGAGCGGACTGGGGAGCTGCGGGAGCTGCTCGAAAAGGTTGCAGTTAGTTGAACGGAATGAGTCCGTTTCCCTCCGCAGTCTCGATCAAACTATAGATCGTCGCGCTGGCTTTGGCACCGCGTGGTGTGTTGGCGAACAACCAGTTCTTGCGTCCGATCACAAACGGCTTGATCGACCGCTCGCTGCGGTTGTTGTCCAACTCAAGTCGGCCGTCTTCCAGAAACGCCGTCAGCTTCTCCCACTGATTCAAGCTAAAGGTGATCGCCTCACCCGCCTTGCTCTTGGGTGTCGTCCGGAATCGTTGTTGCTTGAGCCACTTCCCGTAAGCCTCTACCACCGGCTGGCTGTGGGCTTGACGTGCTGCTTTGCGCTCTTCGGCGTAGCTTCGGTCCAGCCGCGCTCAAGAGCGCAAACAGTTTATTGCAAAAGGCCCGTTCCTGCACCGCCACCGACTCCGGGTTGCTCAAGGTTTTCCGGCGGTGCAGCGCGCAGCGCCTCGTCGAATTTCCGCCTTGCATGTGCCCAGCAACCGACGAGCTTCACCTTTGCACGCGTTCCTTCAACTGACGTTCCAGCTCTCTGACTTTGTCTGGGGTGGCTATGGGCTCACTCTGAAACGACCGGTACTTCCTAACCATTGGTGCAGGGTTTTGGCGGGGATGTCCAGTTCCAGGGCGAGTTCCGCCACCGTCTTGGTCTGCTCCTGAATATACTTTACGGTCTGTTTTTTATATTCTTCATTGTAGCTCCTCCGTGTTCCACTCATGTGGGCACCCCCTCGTTAATCTTATTATCCCTATTCTCTTAACGGGTGTCCACGATTAACACTATCAACATATCAACCATTCCGATCCAGTTACTACCTGATATTTAATGAATTAAGAAAAGAATTTCCCAATATTACGCAGCGCACACTCACTCGCCAGCTGCGTGAGCTCGAAAACGATGGGCTGATTAACCGACAGGTGTATTCTGAAATTCCACCCAAGGTAGAGTATTCTTTGTCAGAGACCGGGAAGAGCCTTCATTCCATACTTTATCAGATGGAAAATTGGGGCTTGAACCATATCGCAAATGATCCAAAAGAATCATAGGCCGTAGCAAGTTTGTCTCGGTGCGCATCTTGCCCATACAATAACACGAAAGTTTATAAATGATTTGTGTTAGGCACACTCACTCGCCAGCTGCGTGAGCTCGAAAACGATGGGCTGATTAACCGACAGGTGTATTCTGAAATTCCACCCAAGGTAGAGTATTCTTTGTCAGAGACCGGGAAGAGCCTTCATTCCATACTTTATCAGATGGAAAATTGGGGCTTGAACCATATCGCAAATGATCCAAAAGAATCATAGGCCGTAGCAAGTTTGTCTCGGTGCGCATCTTGCCCATACAATAACACGAAAGTTTATAAATGATTTGTGTTAGCGTTAGAAATAATGGGTGATAAATGATCACTTGGTAAGCGTCCTAAGAGAAATGGAGAAATAAAAAGCCTGATAACAAAATTTCACAGAAAATGCTCATCTAACATTTATATTAACTCGAAAAAGATGGTAACGGCCTCAGGTCCCATATATAAGGACTGAGGCCGTTTAAATACTACTTAACATCGAATGAATCAGATCGCTCTGATAATCACCCATTCATGAGGGAACAGATTCAGCTAAGGCACCCAATTTCAACAGTACTTTAAAGTGCCAATCAAAAATCCAGATCTTTGCCGTTAGTAGCAATAACCTTTTTATACCATTCAAATGATTTCTTTTTGGTTCGTCTAAATAAACCTTGACCAAGGTCATCCCGATCAACATAGATAAACCCATATCTTTTTTTCATCTCACCTGTACTTGCACTTACAATATCAATAGGTCCCCAAACTGTATAACCCAGTAGATCTACGCCGTCGTATTCTACCGCATCCCTCATCGCGCGAATATGCTCGCTTAAGTAGGATATTCGATAGTCATCTTCAACATAACCATTCTCGTCAGGAATATCCACTGCACCTAGGCCATTTTCCACAATAAACAATGGCTTTTGATAGCGATCATAGATGTTGTTCAGCGTAATTCGTAGTCCAAGCGGATCGATCTGCCAGCCCCAATCACTAGCTTTCAGATATGGGTTAGGCAAGCTTGGAAACAGATTTCCTCCAATCGTGTCTGTTAATTCAGGATCTGCACTTACGACGCTTGATGAATAATACGAGAAACCGATAAAATCTACAGTATGCTGTTTCAATAACTCACTGTCGCCTTCTTCGAACGGAAGGGCAATATTTTTGCGTTCCAGGTCTTTGAGGGTATAAGCCGGGTACTCGCCTCTTACTTGAACATCAATGAAGAAATAACTCTGGTTCTCTACCTGCTTGGCTCTCCAGATATCTTTCGGATCACATGTTCTCGGATATGGAGCGTTGGCTGCCAGCATACACCCCACTTTATTCTCTGGATCTACTTCATGCGCAATCTTGGTCGCCAGAGCACTGGCCACCAGTTCATGATGACTTGCTGCATATTTCACAGCTTCTGCATCCTCATTTTCCTCAATAAATAGTCCAGCTGCCAAAAATGGAGCTTCCAGAACCATATTAATCTCATTGAAGGTAATCCAGTATTTAACCAAACCTTTATAACGATTAAAAATGACTGTGCATAATCTTTCGTAAAAAGAGACTAGCTTTCTATTTCTCCAAGAACCATACTCTTTAACCAGGTGCATGGGAACATCAAAGTGCGTAATCGTTACGAGAGGCTCTATGTCAAACTTGCGGCATTCCTTAAACAACTCCTCGTAGAATTGAAGTCCCGCTTCATTCGGTTCAGTTTCATCACCTTTAGGGAAAATTCTGCTCCATGCAATCGATAACCGATAGACCTTGAAGCCCATTTCGGCAAACAGTGCAATATCTTCTTTAAAGTGATGGTACATATCAATGCCTTCTTTAGCCGGATAATAGTAGTTTTGGTCATAATCAAACATTTTTAGTTTCCCCATCAGAACGCGCTCCCGATCTTCGCCTGTAGGGCTCAAATCCACGTTTGCAAGTCCTCTGCCATCCACATTATAAGCACCTTCAGACTGATTGGCCGAGGTAGCACCGCCCCATAAAAAACCTTCTTTAAAACCCATATAAATCGTCTCCTTCAAACACGCGTAATTGTAAATCGGCTCTTAGAGCAGGCCTGTCAGCAGAACTTCACCTGCATTCACCTTGGATTCTTTTGTCTCGATAATTTCCAGGTAACTATCCGTATTCGTAACAATCATTGGTGTCTCAACCGAAAAACCTGCTTTTTCGATTTCTTCAATGTTGAAAGTAACCAGTCTCTGACCTTTTTGAACTGTATCACCTTCCTGTACAAACGCTTCAAAATGTTTTCCTTTTAATCGTACAGTGTTAAACCCAATATGAATCAGTACTTCCATTCCCTCATCGGATACCAGTCCAACAGCATGCTTCGTAGGAAAGAGTGTGACAACCTTGCCGTCAAATGGGGCAACCAGTTCACCTGTTGAAGGACGAATTCCAATCCCTCTGCCTAAAACTTCTTGTGAGAATGCTTCATCTTTTACTTCTTTAATAGAAATAACCTCACCGCTCATCGGACTGGACATGACATGTCTTTTGTTCAGTTCGGATTTTGGAGTCTCGACTTCCGCTGTTTCATCTTTGAACATTACAAATGTTAGAATAAATGAAACGATCATGGCAAAAACAACCCCAATAATGGCAATTATAATGTTGGCTGTTCCAGGATCATTAGGATCAATCATTGTAAAAAATTCAAACATTCCTAATCCTCCGAAAGTAAACTCCCTCAAGTTGTATAGCCCGTAAAATCCTCCTGCAACCCCGGAAACAATACAGCTCATGATAAAGAGTTTTTTTCGCGGAAGCGTAATTCCGTAAACTACCGGCTCGGTTATGCCAAATAGTGCTGAAATAGCCGCAGGTATCCCTAATGCTTTCAAATTTTTATCCTTGGTTTTGATGATAATTGCAAGCACAATGGCCATTTGGGAAAAAGAGGTCGCAAAGACAGAGGCCATAATGGTGTCATAACCTAGCGTCGTAATATTGTTTATATAAAGAGGAATTAGTCCCCAGTGGAGTCCGAAAACAAGAATGACTTGCCATAGAAACCCTAACAGAAAACCTGCAAGTAATGGACTTGCGTCCCGTGCAACAAGTATTCCTTGCGCAATCAATTCAGAGGCATAGCTTGCTACAGGGCCTATTATTAAAAATCCCAGAGATAAAGATACCAATACCGTAACCATCGGTACCATAAAAAACTTGACTACATCCGGAACAATTTTATCAAGCACACGTTGTACTTTAGAAGCAAAGTAGACAACGATGATGACTGGAAGCACGGTGGACGTATAGTTCATGCTGATTAGCGGTATACCAAACAGATCCAGATATACAGGGGAGCTTAACGCTGTACCACTGAACAAGGTATAAAGTGGCTCTTTGGAGCCAGCCAAAGCATCCAACTGGATTGCAGGATAACATATGGCTAAGCCAATCAATATGCCAATGAAGGGCTGAACTTTAAATTTATTGGCGGAAGTATAGCCCAAAAATACAGGAAGAAACATAAATAAAGCGTCTCCCATAGCATTGATGAGCGTATAAGTTCCACTATCTAAAGAGTATACGCCTAAAACGTTTAACAACGTATTGAGGCCTTTAAGCATTCCGGCCGCTAATAAAATGCCAAGAATTGGCTGAAACAAACCTGATATGATATCAATGAGGGTATCTAGCGGCTTTTTCTTTTTGACTACCGTCTCTACCAAAGGATCCGATTGACCATGATTAATTTTAGTGAACAGTGTAACCTCGGAATACACCTCTGAGACATGATTACCAATAACGACTTGATACTGACCACCGGAGCGTATGACAGTAACTACACCCTCTATTTTTTTCAAAACTTCATCATTTGGCAGTGAGTCATCTTTCAGATGAAATCTTAATCGCGTAACGCAATGTGTCAGATCACTAATGTTTTCTGATCCCCCTACATGGTTCACGATCTCTTCAGCTAACTTTTGATATTTACCCATTGTTTTTTCTCCTCCATAACTATTATATAAATAGATCCTGAAGGGTCTGGCCAACTAAATGTCACCATCCTGTGTTGCGTGTAACATCTCACCCCCTTAAAGGAATTTTTTCATGAATTAGTTTTGTAAACTACTCTTTGGATATGGACTGTCAGATACAGTTTCTCTTCATTTGTAAGATTGTAATTATAATTAGCTTCGATATACTTTTCTATTTTTTCAACGCATAAGAAAGCGTTCTTATACTTTGACTTAATTACATCCAGCAGATCCTGATCACTTTCATTTCCATGCATGTTCCCGCTAACTAATCTTTGGGCAAAAAATTTCAGATGTGAAATAAAGCGATAAAAGTAAACTGATTTTTCATCGAAATTAATCTGAAAATAAAGCCTTATAATATTGCTTATTTCTTGAATAATTTTAGTTACACGGTAGATATCTTGGCTCTCTTCTCTATCTTCAGCATTCACTATATGCAGAGCAAGGAACCCAGCCTCATCGTCAGGGAATTGAATATCTAGATCTTGACTGATAAATTGTAGAGCCTTAACACCAACCTCATATTCTTCAGGGTAAAAGCGCTTGATATCCCAAAGTAGAGCATTTTTCAAAATAACGCCATCCCGAAACCGATTCACGGCTGTAAATATATGATCACTTAAAGAGATGTACATACTATCATTCAATTTTTTTCCTAAAGTTAACTTTGCGTAATTTATTATTTGGTCGCTTACATTAAAATATTCAATCGGAATCTCTGTTAAAAGATCCTGAAGTTTAATAAATGATTCCTTAGTTGACAATGAGTAAATCTTTTCTACGACTTGCTCATCAATCAAATCCCCATTTTTTTTTTGATATGCTATTCCTTTGCCCATCACAATAACTTCTTGGTCGAATTTATCCCGTATTACTGCCACGTTATTGTTAAGAATTTTACGTATAATCATGTTCTGCCCTCCTTTATACAAATAAAGACCCGCCCGCACATAATGAAATTAACGTTCCGAAGAAACGTTAATCAAAATGTGCAAGCAGGTCTAGCTTGTAATTAAACAATCACTATCCTTAACTCGCACTTTAATTATATCTATCATTAGTTAATTATTCAATATTTTTTATTGAGTGAATATTTCCATACGGTTGATACACTCATCATTATTTCCGATATTCCCTTTATTAATCATCCAGTATCTGACCGGCCGGAACCAACAAATGTTTTCACTTAGGCAAAGTGGTTCCATCTGAACGCTGCAGATAATTCGTATATACACTTTCGAACAGAATACAAAACGAGCCAGAGAGTCAACTGCCCGGGCTCGTTCTTGTAAAATCCACATAAAGGGAATGCTCAGCCGTACCGCTTTGGCGATAGCACAACCGGCTATCTAACTCCAAAAATATGGGCCGTCCCAGCCATTTCATAACTTATGGGACAGCCCCTTCGTAATGAATATATATTTAAAACATTCTTACTTATAGAATTGAGGAAGGTATTCGCGATGGGCCTCCAGCATCTCATCCAGAACAATTTTTGCGGCATCTCCGCTCGTTACAAGAGGATTCAATGTGAAAGCCTGCAGGGCGGTCGCATAATCTCCCGTAACCGCGGCTTCGACTGTGAGCTCTTCCATCGACTTCATTAACTGCAGCAGCCCCCGCTGGGCTGGCGGGAACGCTCCGAAGTGGACCGGCTCCGCCCCATGCGCCGTGATAATACTCGTTACTTCGATGGCACTCTCGTAAGGAAGGTCGCTGATCGTGCCTCGATTCCGGGTATTGACCACCATTCTTGTGCCTTTATTGTTGTAAATCGAATTGATGATTTCACAGGCCGCATCGCTGTAATAAGCCCCTCCGCGTTTCTCCAGTTCCTTGGGCTTATAGTCGAGGTTTGGATCTTTGTACAGTTCAAACAAACTCTCTTCCAAGCGCTTGACGACCTGTCCGCGGGTTCCTTCTCCGTTTGCCTCTTCCAGTTCCTCTTTCAGCATACTGTCGGTCATGTAGTAATAACGGTGATAAGGACAAGGCAGCATTGCCAAATGGGCGATTTGTTCAGGCAAGAACCGCATTTCTTTAATGTTCTCAACCAATTTCTCCGGCTTGGCGTCCGGTCCGTACAATTTATCTATAACTTCGGCCGTAAGCTCTTCGCCGTTTCGGCCATAAACTTTATGCCAATGAAGATGGTTGATGCCGGCAAATTTGAAGAAGAGGTCCTCTTCCTCCTTCTCGATTACAGCTGCCTCGTTCTTGACCGCCATGATCGGAACGTTGCATAACCCGATGACTTTCTCCCACTGCCCGTACCGAAGCACAGCTTCCGTAACCATACCTGCCGGATTAGTGAAGTTGATTAGCCAGGTTCTCGATTACAGCTGCCTCGTTCTTGACCGCCATGATCGGAACGTTGCATAACCCGATGACTTTCTCCCACTGCCCGTACCGAAGCACAGCTTCCGTAACCATACCTGCCGGATTAGTGAAGTTGATTAGCCAGGCCTCTGGGCACAGCTCTTTCATATCTTCGACGATCTCAAGAACGACCGGAATGGTACGGAACGCCTTCAGCATGCCACCTGCTCCGTTCGTTTCCTGTCCGATCATGCCGTGCTTAAGAGGAATCATCTCATCTTTAATTCGCGCTTCCAGCAGCCCTACCCGGAATTGGGTTGTCACGAAGTCGGCATTCTCAAGCGCCAGTCTTCGATCAAGGGTCAGGTGAATGTCGCATTCGATCCCCGCAGCCTTTATCATCCGTTTCGCCATGGCACCTACAATTTCAAGCTTTTCTTTACCAGCCTCTATGTCCACCAGCCATAGTTCGCTGACCGGGAGTTCATGATGCCGTTTGATAAACCCTTCGATCAATTCCGGTGTGTAGCTGGAACCGCCGCCGATGGTCACAATCTTCAATTTTTTATTCAATGAGAACGCCTCCTGTATGTGTTATTTTATCTACACTTTCACCTTAATTTATGAAATGGATTACAGGTCAAGCCCATTTTTATGCATAAACTATATTCAAATCCTTTCGGAATGCCAACCTTCGTTTTCGTTGGCTGCACTATGCTTCTAAAAAATAGATAATTGCTAAAAAATAAAGCTTCGTGTCAACTGCTGACACGAAGCTCATTTTCGGACCTTATAGCTCACTGTTTCCTTTGATGGGGTGCCGAATGAACAAACATAAGCGCCAATATGGCACCTATAAATGCAACTATTCCGCCCCATAAAAAAGCTTCTTGATAACCATCATTGAGAGCCGCTACAGTGTATCCTCCTGCACCGGAAGACGTTGCTGCTGCAATAGAAACCAAGATAGCTAAACCAACTGCTGATCCTACCTGATACGTCGTATTGTATAAACCAGATGCAAGACCGGATGATTCCGTTTCAGCCTCTGACACAGCCGCTGTAGTTGCCGGGAGATAAGCAAGCGCATTGCCGAGAGCAGCCAGCAAAAGAGGGATAAACACATCGCTCCAATAGTTCCCATCCACAGTATTTCGGGATAACAGGAGAGCAGAACCTCCGAGTAAGATAAACCCGATGAACATTGTAAACTTCATACCCAATTTGTCCATTACCTTTTCAGCCAATAAAATCATAAATATCGCCATCAGTACTGGCGCTGGCAGCATACCCATCGCGGCCATGAAGGGTTCAAATTTCATCACTTGCTGCAAATACAGAATTAGAAAATAAATCATAGGAAACCAAGATGCCGCTAATAAAATAAGCGAAATGTTCCCAGCTGCCAAATTTGGTGTCTTAAAGATGCCCAGTGGAACGAGCGGTTCTTTTCTAAACACCTGAATAAGGATAAAGCCGATAAACAAAACGGCTCCGAATACCAGTGGCAGTATAGTTGAGGATGCTTGCCAGCCATTTTGTTCTGCGGTGACGATACCATAAACAATTAACACTAATGCTGCTGTAACGAGGATGGCACCTGCGTAATCAATACGGCCAGTTTTACGCTTACCATGCTGAAGGAGCTTTGGCGCTAACACTAAAATAATAATACTTACAGGAACGTAGAACAAAAGGGTCCATCTCCAGCTGAATAATTGTGTTAGAACACCTCCAAGGACGATACCAATAGAGCCCCCGGCCGCCCCGGAAAGCCCCCAAAACGCGAGCGCCTTCCCCATTTCCTTCTTGTTAGTGCTGAATAAAATCATAATAATGGAAAGTGCTGCCGGTGCAATTAGGGCTGAAGCTGCACCTTGAATGGCACGTCCTAAATTGAGTGACATTTCATTCCAGGCCAAACCGGCAAATAAGGAGGCAATAGTTAATATAGAAACTCCCCACATAAATATGCGCCGGTGTCCTAACAAGTCGGCCAGCCTTCCTCCAAGGAGCAAAAGCCCTCCGAACATGATAAGGAAAGCATTCATTACCCATTGCAAATTCGCCTCCGTGTAGCCGAGTGAATCTTTAATGGCTGGCAGGGCAACTTGAATAATAGCGGAATCCATCATTACAAGGAAATTCGCAAAGCATAACAAGGCAAGTGCTTTCCATCGCTTAGGATCAGCCTGGTCTATTGTCTGTGCATATGTTGACATGCTCTCTCCCCCATTTGTATATAACCTTACAGTATTTTTTGTAATTCACCTTCAGTAACCCATTTATGGTTCTTCACTTGTTCGCCATCGGTTGTCGAAATGAAATCGACCATATAAACAGTACTTTGTTCAGCTGAATCTATTACAGCTTTTGCTCCAAGCATACCTTCCATGTGGTCCGTATCCACAACAACTTCATTTCCGGACTGATATGGTCTGGTGCCAGCATCTTTAATTTCTTCGTGTACAATCCATTTGTGCTTTGATACTTTTTCTCCGCCAGTTGTAGGTGTGTATGAAATTATATAAACGGTAGTATCGAATGCACCTACAATAGTTGCTTTGGCCCCATTCATTCCTTCCATATGATCGGTTTTCATAGTAGCTGTACTTCCGATCTTGAATTTTGGATTTAGGGCTTCTTTTATTCCATTAGGCAATTCACCAGAACTCGAGTGATGCATATGATGGTGATGCATATGATTATTATTCATTGTTGAACATCCTCTCCAGGTCATTTTTGTTATTATGAAGCATTAGTGATATAACGATTCATCTATTTCGCCACATTTTTGTCTTAACAGGCAACTTGTTGCATTTTCTCAAGCGTAACTCGATCGACGAACTTACTGAATTTTTCTTTTCCCTTAGCATTCGACTTATAGTAGCCGATAATCGCCTCAATCACTGGTACAAGCCGATCTTCTGTTATTCCGGATACCAAGCGTTTGGCAACCAAAGATTTAAGCCCCTTTGGTTCCCCACCTACATATATGTCGAATGCTTCCCTCATTTTGACAATACCGATATCTTTCAGCAATGGTTCACTGGTGCCGAGTGCGCAACCTGCAAAGCCTATCTTCAAAGGTGTAGGCGTTTCGATTCCTGCAATAGCCGCATTTACTTTTCTCGCCATGTCTAATCCCGCCTCTTCTGCTCCCTTACAGAAATTGCAGGCAATTAATCCTTTTACCACAAAGCCTGGCTGATAAACTTCAAGTCCAGCTTGTCTCAGTTCTTCTGTAATCTGTTCCCGCTGCTCAAGCGGCACTTCTATATATAATTGTTTGAAGGGTGTTAATTCAATTTTTGCTTCCTTACCTGTCAAATTGCCGATTGCCGCAAGCTGTGATGGCGTGAATAGAGAACCACCCACTTGAATAGGTGGATTAACAGCAATCTTCACAATATCCCCCATAAAAATCCTCTCCTTGCCAAATGTCAATGCTTCAACTTCACACGCTGTAACCTCAAAGCGTTAAGGACAACAGACACTGAACTGAGCGCCATTGCTGCACCTGCCACCCATGGAGCCAACAGTCCTATCGCTGCAATTGGAATACCAAGCGTGTTGTATCCTAACGCCCAGAATAGGTTTTGGCGGATATTCCCCATCGTTTTGCGGCTCATGTAGATCGCATCCGGAATACTCATCAGATCGCCGCGCATCAGAGTGACGTCGGCAGCCTCCATGGCCACGTCCGTACCGGTACCGATAGCCATGCCTATGTCCGCCATCGCCAGTGCGGGAGCATCATTGATACCGTCACCGACCATCGCCACTTTCTTACCCTGTGCCTGCAGCTTCTTCACTTCTTCTGCCTTGCCTTCCGGAAGGACTTCAGCGCGAACATGATCAATGCCGACTTGCCCCGCAATCGCACGTGCGGTTCGTTCGTTGTCACCCGTAATCATGATGACCTCAATACCCATTTTCTTCAGCCGCATCACAGCCTCTTTTGACGTTTCTTTAATTGTGTCAGCTACAGCTACAAGACCTGCATACACTCCGTCAACCGCAATCAGCATGGCTGTTTTCCCTTCCTCTTCAAGCCGTGCCATCGGATCAGTCATCTGATCAAACGAAACATTATATTTAGCCATCAGTTTGCGTGTACCCGCCAAAACTTCTTTGCCCTCTACGACAGCCCGGATTCCAAACCCCGGGATCGCCTCAAATTGTTCTGTTTGTGGAAGTTCAATTCCTTTCGCCCTGATTCCGGCAACGATCGCTTCTGCAAGCGGATGCTCGGAGTCTTTCTCAGCAGCACCTACCAAGCGAAGAAAGGCTTGCTTGTCCATATGTTCTACCATAACATCCGTAAGTTCGGGTTTACCCTTTGTTACTGTGCCTGTTTTGTCGAGAATAATCGCATCGATCTTATGAGTCGATTCCAAATGTTCGCCGCCTTTGAACAGAACGCCAAACTCTGCGGCACGTCCGGAACCCGCCATAATTGATGTCGGTGTAGCGAGCCCTAATGCACATGGACAGGCGATGACCAAGATCGCAATCCCTTTCTCCAGCGCATTCGCAAAATCACCGGGTGTCACCCAGAAGTACCAGACGAGAAACGCAACAATTGCAATTCCTACAACGATCGGTACGAAGATTCCGGAAATGACATCCGCTACCCGTTGAATAGGGGCTTTTGAGCCTTGTGCTTCCTCTACGACTTTAATGATTTGAGCAAGTGCAGTTTCCTTGCCTACTTTGGTCGCTTTTAGTTTCAGCCTGCCGTTCTTGTTGACAGTAGCACCGATTACACTATCTCCGGCTTTTTTCTCAACTGGGATGCTTTCTCCGGTCAGCATGGACTCATCAACTGATGAATTTCCCTCCACTACTTCTCCATCTACCGGAATTTTCTCTCCTGGTTTCACCACTACAACATCGCCAACCAGCAAATTCTGAACCGGAATCGTCATTTCCTGTCCATCCCGAATGACTAGCGCTGTTTTGGCTTGGAGGCTCATAAGCGTTTTAATCGCTTCAGATGTACGGCCTTTAGCCAGCGATTCAAACAATTTTCCTAATAGAACCAGCGTTATGAGCACCGCACTTGTTTCGTAGTACATGGATGGTCCATGATGAGCCATGCTCCCCATGGATGCCCATTCAACAGTTAGATACAAGCTATAAAAGTATGCAGCAGAAGTTCCCAACGAGACGAGTACATCCATATTTGCACTTTTATTTCGCAATGCTTTGAACGCACCTACATAGAACTGTCTGCCAATATAAAACTGAACGGGTGTAGCTAATGCCAATTGGAACCATGGATTCATGAAAAGCTCCGGCATCCAGATCCATGATAAAAATGAAAAGTGACCCACCATAGACCACAGCAGCGGAAGCGACAGAATAGCGGAGATTACCAGCTTTCGCTTTTGTTGTGTAATAGCCTTCTCCCGATACTCCGAAGGATTGGCCTCTTCTTGTTTAGGTATTGCTTTATATCCTAGTTTTTCAACTTTCTGCTTCATATCATTGATCGAAACATCAGCTGCATTATATTCGACCCGGGCGGTTTCCATCGCGAAATTCACGGAGGCATTGGTAACGCCAGGCATTTTGCCAAGCCCCTTCTCAATTCTGTTCGCACAAGCCGCGCAGGTCATTCCCTCCAGCTTGAAATCAACGATTTCTTTGGCGGTATCATATCCTAGTTTCTGAATGCTTTGTTCCATTTGCGCAACATTTACTCTTTTCGGATCGTACGTAACCGTCGCCCGTTCAAGCGCAAAGTTAACGTTCGCTTCTGTAACTCCTTCGAGTTTACCCAAGCCCTTTTCAATCCGGTTTGCGCAAGCAGCGCAAGTCATACCGGTTAACTGCAGAGAAGTTTGCTCTATTTCCTGTTTGCCTGCTTCCATTCTCAGGCACCTCTTTTCTCCTGATGTTTTTCACACAACGTCGTATCCTTGTTCTTCAATAGCTTCTTTAATAGCATCAACCGTCAGTTCGTTCTCGTCATAAAGGACTGTGATCGTCCCTCCTGAGAGGTCGACTTTGCCATTAGCTCCAATCGTTTTTAATGCTCCTTCAATTGAATTGACACAGTGTCCGCAAGACATACCTTCAACATGTAAAGTTACATTTTTCATGGATTCATTTCTCCTTTAATGATTAGTTATTTCATCAATTTTTGAATGGTCACCAGCAGTTCATCTACGACATTGGAATCTCCTTGCTGGATACGTTCCACCACACATTCTTTAAGATGCCCAGTCAGAAGAACTTTTCGTACTCCGTTAAGTGAAGCCTGAATAGCGGCAATTTGATTTAAAACCTGATCACAATAAGTATCTTTATTAATGAGGTCTTTTACTCCTCTGACTTGTCCTTCAATGCGATTTAAGCGAATGACCAGATCTGATTTTACAGGATGTGAGTGGTGACTTTTACGGGCCTCATTGGATAAACAACAATCTTCTGAAGCCGACACTTCCAAAATGTTCATCGCTATGACCCCTTCGCAAATATACTATACCCCCCTACCCTATATTAGTCAATATATTTTAATATACCCCCCACCCCTATAATTTAATCAAAATAAAAAGAGATTCTTCCGAATCCCTAAATCCATTTTATTTCATCAGCTTATTAATAGTGACAAGAAGTTCGTCAATTACCTCAGTTTCTCCATCCTGAATGCGTTCGATTACGCAACTTTTCATATGGTGCTCTAAAAGCAGCTTACCTACACCGTTCAAGGCAGATTGGACCGAAGAAATTTGGTTCAGCACATCGTCACAGTAGGCATCTTTATCAATTAGACCTTTAAGCCCACGAATTTGACCTTCAATTCGGTTGAGCCGGCTTATTAAATTATTTTTTGTCTTTTCAGAATGATGACTTTTCCGCTCATCGGTGCTGCATGAATCGTGATTAGGCTTTTGAGCAGTATATTGCGTAAGGTTTTCCATTTTAGATCACTCCCTTTTCTTATCTAATATCATACTATAGGCTTTTTATTTAAATAAAGATATCTAATCATTCTACTCTACAGGTTGAGTCTGAACACCATAAACACAACAAATCTATAGAAGCAGGTGCACCAGATTTACATGCCCATCATAATCGCTAATCATTATTTCTTAAGCGTCTGGCCCATACAATTTATCGATAATCTCGGCCGTAAGCTCTCCCCCGTTTCGGCCATAAACTTTGTGCCAATGGAGAGCATAACCCGATGACTTTCTCCCACTGCCCGTACCGAAGCACAGTTTGTTTCGGCCATAAACTTTGTGCCAATGGAGAGCATAACCCGATGACTTTCTCCCACTGCCCGTACCGAAGCACAGCTTCCGTAACCATGCCTGTGGACACAGCTCTTTCATGTCTTCGACGATCTCAAGAACGACCGGGATGGTACGGAACGCCTTCACATGCCGCCCGCTCCGTTTGTCTCCTGTCCGATCATGCCATGCTTAAGGGGAATCATCTCGTCTTTAATACGTGCATCCAGCAGCCCTACCCTGTATGTGTTATTTTTACTACTCCTCCACCATAATTTATGGAATGAATTACAGGTCAAGCCCACTTTCCCTACATATTGAAGCGACAGCAAAATTCGATTCTTATCAACTGAATATGCTATCCTTTGATGAAGAGGTGAGAATCCATGACCAATATTCAAGAAATCGCGCGTCTTGCTGGCGTGTCCACAACAACCGTCTCTCGTGTCATCAATCAACATCCTTATGTAAGTGAAACCAAACGTCAAAAAATTCTTGAGATCATTGAACATCTGGATTATGTACCCAACTCCAGTGCCAAGTCCCTTAAAAAAGGAATGACACGGATTATTGGTGTTTTGACTGGGACGTATACGACCTTATCCACATCATTCATCCAAGCTTTTAACACCATCGCGCAAAAGCATGGGTTCAATGTGATGTTGTTTATTACAAACGGAGATCGTCAGCAAGAACTCATAGCGCTTGAAATGCTACGCAGCAAGCAGTTGGATGCCTTGGTTTGTCTATTTCGAACCAACGAATGGAATGTAATCGAATCTTATGCCAAGTACGGTCCGATTGTGACTTGGCAGCGGCTTGTAAGCGATACGATTCCCTCAGTCTTCATGGATCAATATCAGGGTTATATGCTAGGACTTGAGTACCTTTACGCCAAAGGATACCGCAGAATCGCGAACGTATTTTCATCAAAAGGATTAAACACTCCGGAACGGATCAGAGCCTATAATGATTTTGCAGCTAAGTATCAAATAAAATCCAATGACTTTCCAGACTTCCACTATAAACTCAGCATTTTTGATGGAGAAGAGGTTGCAAGATGGTGGATAGAACAGACGAACAGACCGGATGCTATCGCCTGTTCGAACGACAATGTGGCTGCCGGACTTCTCACCGAGCTTCGGCGTGCCGGCTTCTCCGCTCCGGTTGACGTCGGCATATTGGGATTCGACAATTCCGAGCTTGCTCATCTGTTAGACCTGACAACTATCCACTATCCCGCAAATGACCAGGCAGAGAATGCCTTTTTGATCATTCTGGATATGCTGGGTCAGCCTGCTCCTAAACCTCACCTTTTAGAATTTGAATTGATTGAGCGAAAGTCCACCTGAGTCTAATAAGCCATAGGCAATACTGCTAATCCACGCCATATAACCCTCTCCACTGCTTGTAACGTATGCATATCCGCCTGACTGAGTGGTTTATATAAATATAAAATAGTGTTATAATAGAAAATCACAATCCATACTGAAAGGAGTAGCCAAGGATGGTATATATAGACAAGCTGTCTGCAGGAGCTTCAATATTTAAAGCGCTTGATTCTCCGGTCAGAATCAGCATTATTGAAGTTCTTACAGAGCGAAATGGTATGAATATGAATGAATTGGCCAAATACTTGAATCTGAGTAATGGTGCGGTCACCATGCATATCAAGAAACTGGAAGAGGCTGGCTTGGTGCAAACCTTCTCCAATTACGCTAAGAATGGAATTCAAAAGAATTGCTTCCTGGTTGAGAATAAAGTTCTGATTGAATTCGGTAACAAGAGCAACAACTACGTGTACGAGTCTGATCTTAAAATTGGTCAATACAGCAATTTTCAGGTGACACCAACTTGCGGCATGGCAACCAAGGAAATGATCATAGGGGAATTTGACAACCCTCAGGTATTTGCCGATCCGAAGCATATTGATGCCGGAATTATTTGGTTTACCACCGGTTTTCTTGAGTACCGGATTCCTAATTATACTGCAGGTCGTACGGTAAGTGAGATCCAGATTTCATTTGAAATTGGCTCCGAAGCGCCTTATCATAACAACGATTGGCCTTCAGATATTCATTTTTCCCTCAA
Organism: Paenibacillus sp. IHB B 3415; assembly: GCF_000802655.2. Taxonomy (NCBI): domain Bacteria; kingdom Bacillati; phylum Bacillota; class Bacilli; order Caryophanales; family Paenibacillaceae; genus Paenibacillus; species Paenibacillus sp. IHB B 3415. The sequence continues at coordinate 98,567 of NZ_JUEI01000005.1, forward strand.
TGGAATGGATATAGGCGATTGGCAGAGCCCTGGAGATATTGGCGGCATCAAGTACAGCGGCAATCCGATCTGGTGGCCTCCCCATCTAAACCAGTACGGTTTCTTAAAGCTGCTACGGATTAATCGGGAGGGCTCTTTTATTGATGGGCGCAAAATTTCTGCACTCACCATTGACCAGATTCAAGACAACCGCGAGGAGGAGCCGTTTGTTCTCCGCTTCAGCGTTGATCCCACAGGTGAAAATCCGCGTGGACTCACACTATATGGCCAGAATTTCGGACGCTACGATCAAGGAATTGTGGCCCGTGTGATAACTGAACCATAAAATTTATTATTTTGCTATGGAAGATTATATACCAAGTCTGCGGCTTTTCTGACGCAGGCTTTTTTTTGTTTGTCCGTTGTCAATTTAGCAAATCTTGTTGACACCGCTTACAGATTTGTTTTATAATTCGTTTGTATTTTATTTATAGTTAAACTACTTTAGATATATATAAAATACAAAACAAAAAGAAAGGGATGAAATAATGAACTCAACTCAAGGTCAGGCCGTTGCCCAAAGCTGGGCCGACCGCAAACGCTTTACCCGAATTATCCCAATGCTGGCCGTGATGTATCTGCTGGCCCTGATCTGCCGCAACAACATTGGCTACGCTTTCGACGGGATGAGCCAATCTTTCAACTTGTCGGCGACGATTTCCGGTCTGGTAGGAGGTATATTCTTCATTGGATATCTTCTACTCCAGATTCCTGGCGGCCACCTTGCCCAAAAGGTCAGTGCCAAGAAGATCATTACCATCTCTATGGTAGCTTGGGGGCTTGTATGCATCTCGATGGGCTTCATCCAGAGCGGAGGACAGCTACTGACCATGCGCTTCCTGCTGGGACTGAGCCAGAGCATGCTGTATCCGACGGCGTTGATCCTGATTGGCAAATGGTTTCCGCAGCGTGAGCGCGCACGCGCCATCGGCTACTGGTCCATTGGTGCTACCGTGTCCAACTTCATTGTCGGGCCGCTTTCAGGCTTTCTGGTGGACACATTCTCCTGGAAGATGCTGTTTGTATTCCAGGGCATCCCGGTATTGATCGGCGTATTCTTCTGGATCGTGCTCATCGCCGAGACGCCTGCACAGGCGAAATTTCTCAGTGAGAAGGAGAAAGCATATCTGGAGGCCGAATTTGCCAGCGATGCAGCAAGTGCAGATCAGAGTGGCAGCAAGGGCGGCATGGGCCTGGTGCTCAAGAACAAGTTCGTCTGGCTGCTGACCGCCGTGTTCCTGCTCAACAACATGTTTAACTATGGCCTAAGCATCTGGTGGCCAACCATTGCCAGCTCGGTGACCGGGTCCAGCTACACCATTGTCGGCATCCTGTCCACGATTGCTCCACTGCTCGGACTGCTTGTTATGTTTCTTGTCTCCGGCCACTCGGACCGTACAGGTGAGCGGAAATGGCATGCTGCTTCGATTCTGATTATTTGTGGTATTGCCCTTGCTATCTCCGCCCTGACCGGGGGAGCTCCCTTTGTTTCCATTGCCTTTATCCTGATTGCCCAAGGGATCTGGGGCGGATTCAGTCCCGTATTCTGGACAATTCCCTCTATAGTGATCAGCTCGGCGGCGATAGGGGCAGCGACAGGACTCATTAACGGTGTCGGCAATTTGGGCGGCTTCGTTGGTCCTTATCTGTTCGGATATCTGATTGACCTCACCGGCAGCACTCAAATGGGACTATTCTTCATTGTCGGGGTACAACTGATGGCTGGTCTGCTGCTGGCAACGCTAAGAAGCCCCAAGCTGAAGACGGCACAGCAAGAGATTCAACTGAAGAACGGACTGAAGACCCAATAAGAGAAACGGAGTGGATGAATAATGAGCAACAAGGCGAGATTTGTATTTGACAAGGATTATGTTATTTCCAAAATTGACAACCGGATTTATGGCTCTTTCGTGGAGAATCTGGGACGTTGTGTTTACGGGGGGCTTTATGATCCGGAAGATCCTACAGCAGATAGCGACGGCTTCCGTCAGGATGTTATCGATGCGGTTAATGAGCTTAATGTTCCGATGATTCGCCTGCCCGGAGGCAACTTCGTTGCTACCTATGTGTGGGAGGATGGAGTGGGTCCAAGAGATCAGCGCCCACGCAAGCCGGATCTGGCCTGGAAATGTATTGAAACCAACCAAATCGGAACTAATGAATATATGGATTGGTTAAACAAGGTCGGTGCCGAAGCGATGATGACAGTTAATGTAGGTACAAGAGGCATTCTGGATGCACTTAATTTGCTGGATTATTGCAACCGTGAATCCGGAACCTATTACAGTGATCTACGTGTCTCACACGGCTACAAAAAACCCCACCGCATCAAAACCTGGGCAATAGGTAATGAGCTGGATGGGGTATGGCAGGTAGGTCAGCAGACACCATTCGAGTATGCGCGTGTTGCAAGGGAAACGGCCAAAGCGATGAAACGTCAGGATGGCAGCATTAAAGTGGTTGCCGCCGGCAGCGCGGGTCAGGAGTATCCAACTTTTGGCGAGTGGGAACAGACTCTGATCCAGGAAGCGCATCCCTTTATCGACTATTTATCCTTGCACCAGTATTACCTTAACGTGGAGAAGGATACGGCGAATTTCCTTGCAAAGACCCTTGCCTTTGATGATTATATCAAATCGATTGGCAGTTTAATAGATTATATGAAGGTGAAGAACAAATCCAAGAATGACATTCACATCTCTCTGGATGAGTGGAATGTCTGGTACCATACCCGAAAGGATGATATGGCCTCCATCCGCGACCGTGGTGAGGACTGGCCGATTGCGCCTAAGCTTCTGGAGGAACCTTATAACTTTGAGGATGCGCTTGTGGCCGGAGCTATGCTAATTGCGCTGCTGCGCAACAGCGACCGTGTAAAAATTGCGGCATATGCCCAACTGGTTAATGTGCTGGCTCCGATTATGACGGATAAGAATGGGCAGCTGTGGAAGAACACCATTTTTTATCCGATCTATTATACTTCAAAATATGGGCGGGGCACGGCCATCCAGGGTGTTATAGAGTCGCCAAAGTATGACAGCAAGGATTTCACAGACGTACCTCTGCTGGATGCCGTCGCTGTGCTGAACGAGGATGAAACCGAGCTAACTGTATTTGCAATCAACAAGTCGCTCAAAGAGCGTCTCGATATTCAGTGCGACTTCCGCTCCTTCGGCCAGCTCGATATGATCCAGCATATTGCGCTGGAGAACAGTGATATTTATGCAGTGAATACACTGGCAGATCCTAGGTGTGTATTGCCTACCGAGAAGGAACGGGCAAAAGAAGCTGGGCAATTATCTCTAGAACCATTGTCATGGAATATGCTACGTTACCGGATTAAATAATACAGCCAAGGGGTGTTAGGATGAAACGAAAGCTTAGGCTTATGGCGGCAGGTGTGTTCCTGATCGCATTGCTGGCTGGCTGTGCCGGCAGCGGGACTCCAGCGGCTAAAGGGAAAGAAGTGATACATCTATGGCATCCGCTCACCGGGGGCGACGGAGACTATTTTAATGAGATCGTGGACCGGTTCAATGCCGCGAGCCAGGACTATCATGTGAAGGTATCCGTGTTCAAGTGGGATGATTACAACGCCAAGCTGGCCAACGGCATCGCTTCGGGCGCCGGTCCCGAGCTGGCAGTTGCCCGCAACTCCTTTTATTCTTTTCTGAGAGCGAAGGACCTGACCCTTGATTTGACCGACGCCGCCCAAAAAGCGGGTATTCCGTGGCAGGACTATAACCCCTTGGCGCTGTCCCTAGTGAAGGAAGGCGAACGTTATTACGGCAGCCCGATTGATACTCATCCTGTAATGATGTTCTACAACAAGGATCTGCTTGGCCGTGCCGGAGTACTAGATCCTGAGGGACAGCCTGTGTTTGAGCGTTCGGAAGCCGGGTTTCTGGCGTTTCTGAATAAAATCGCGTCGATACAACCCAAGGGACATTATCCGCTGGCGCTGCCCACCTATTCCAAAAGCGCCGAGCAGTGGTATTTGTGGAACACCTGGTATGCGCAAAACGGCGGTACCGGCCTGCTAAACGCTGATTTCAGCGCCGCCGAAATTAACCGCGACGCTTACTTCACAAGCGCAGGAATGGAAAGCAAGCTGTTCAGCCATCCATATATTCTGCCGGATGATACAGATTTCACCCAAACCTTTGTCAGCGGACGAGCAGCAATCATCATCACAGGAGTCTGGGCGACGAGCAAATTTATGGATCAGGTTCCATCGCTGGGCGTCACGGTTATTCCCAATCTCTGGAATGAACGCGAGTTGTATTATGGCGGGTCTCATGTGTTGATCGTGCCCTCCAATGTTAAGGAATCAAGCAAACAGGCGGGAGCAGCACAGTTTATTAAATTTTTTAATGAAAATGGTCTTGAATGGGCCAAAGCAGGACATGTTCCCGTCGATACCAAAATCTGGACCTCAAAAGCCTATCTGGATATGCCTTTTCGTGACCTATACACCAGGGTGGCTCAACAAATTCAATACGTGGAGCCGCAGAAAGATATTTTCGGAGTATATGAGAATATACTATCTCCGCTTATGGAGTCGGTCTGGAGGGGTAAGTATACACCGGAACAGGGTTATGAAGAATTGACCGCTGATCTTAACTTTCAGCTAAGCTATTGAAGAAGGAGACGGGAACATGCCGCATAACAGTCTGAAACCCAAACGGCGGTACGGCTATTTGATCTACATCCTGCCTTTTATGCTGGTCTATCTGGTATTCACACTCTGGCCGATTCTCTACGGCTTCTATATGAGCATGCATAAATGGGGAATTACCGGTCCAATCTCGTTCGTTGGGCTGCATAATTATCAATATCTGCTGAAAGATGAAATGTTTTGGTCTTCTCTCGGGCACTCTAGTCTGTTTGTGATCATTTCTACACCGTTGATGGTAGTGCTGGCGCTGGGGACAGCACTGCTCTGTAATCTGAACACGCGCTGGAAAGCATTTTTCCGGACAGGATTCTTCCTCCCGACGGTGCTGTCCGTCACAGTAGTCTCCTATCTGGGAACCTATATCTTCAATCCATCCATCGGCTTGGTAAATACACTGCTCCGCTATGTGCATATACTGCCGCAGGGCAGCAATATAGATTGGCTGGGCAATACGGCCACCGCCTGGTTAGCCATTACCCTGGTGACGCTGTGGTGGACGGTGGGAACCAATATGCTGTTGTTTCTCGCTGCGCTGCAGGATATTCCGGACAGCCTGTATGAAGCTGCTGCGTTGGACGGTGCTTCCCCCCTTCAGCGGTTTATATACGTTACACTTCCCCAGCTCCGCCCGATTATGGGCGTCATTATTATGCTGCAGATCATTGCGTCCTACAAGATTTTCCCACAGATCTACTACATGACCAAAGGCGGACCGAACAATACAACCAAACCGATTATCCAGTATATCTACGAACAGGGATTCATGAATGACCGGCTGGGCTACGCCGTTTCGATGTCGATTCCACTGTTCATCATTCTGCTAGCCCTAGCACTTATCCAGCTTCGGCTGCGGGGAAGAAGCGAAGGAGGAGTCCAATGAAAACAACGGTATGGACCGTTATACTGGCGATACTGGCTACACTTCTGTTTCTGCTGCCGATTGCCTGGATGTGTATTATCGCCCTCAAACAGGATGCAAGCCAAATCCTCTCGTTCAGCGACTGGTTTGCCCCTCCTTATTCATGGGACACTCTGTCAGGAATCTTGTCAGATACGCTGCTCCTGCGATGGTTGGGCAACAGCTTGATTGTAGCGAGCCTGCATACGCTACTGGTGCTGACGCTCTGCTCACTTACGGCTTATGCGTTGTCCAAGCTGAATGTGCCCGGCGGCAAATGGATCTATCTTCTTATCCTGGCCGGATTGCTGATTCCTCTAGAGGTCATTGCCGTCTCCCAGTTTCAGGTTGCCAAGAATCTGCATCTGCTCAATTCATTGACTGTGCTGATCGTTCCCGGAGCGGCGGCGCCGTTTACCGTCATTGTACTCAAGACGTTTATGGATGCGATTCCGGATGAATTGCTCGAAAGTGCCGAGATTGAGGGAGCGGGCAAGTTCATGATCTTCCGCAAGCTCATTCTGCCGATCAGTGCCTCCTCCATGTTTGCGCTGGGCATTCTGGCCTTCCTGCAATCCTGGAACAGCTTTCTCTGGCCGTTTCTGGTTATTACGGATATGAACAAATTCACTTTGCCGGTAGGCATCCCTACCCTGCTGAGTTCCTTTACGGTGGACTATGTGACTCCGATGGCCGTCAGCATGCTGTCTTCCTTGCCGGCGATGCTGCTGTTTCTGATCTGCCAAAAGAAAATTGTAAAAGGCGTAGCTTTTACCGGCATCAAAGGGTAGACTTAGCAGAAATTCGTACAATTATAGACGAAAGGGCTGTCCTATTTGTAACTAGGTAAAAACCCAATATCCTCTTCCTACCGTCATCCTATATAAATAATCGCCGCTCTGCTTCCGTCATCGGAAGCGAGCGTCGACAATTTACTTGGTGCATTCGCACGATGATTGCCCGCTATTGCCAATCGGCCAAAATTATAGGCATTCAATACTCCTGCCATACCTTTCGACATACGTTTCCATGAAATACTTATTAATGGCGGCGATGTCTTCACGCTCAAGAGCATCATGGGGCACGCGCAAATCGAGACGACTGAAGGCTCTGTTAATTTTTTATGTTGATAACTACACAAAATTAAAGGAAACCTGTTTTTTATTAGGTTTCCTTTATTCAAAACTAATGCACCTTTTACTTGTATGGATAATAGTGTGGTATTTTAGATTGGAATTCTTTTAAATTCACAACCAAGTTATCGTTATTAAATTCAATTAATGATACACCATCAAATTCCACAACTTCTGCATCATAATCACATTTAAAGTACCATTCAACAGCAGTTAAATTGCCTTGATGAATAAACTGCTTTATATTCCAAACCAAAACTGTTCCACGCTTGTTCCAATCGTCAAACCAACTTTCTATTGTGTCTATTCCGTGATATTCAGGTCCATAACATTCACTATAGACAATGTTTGGGTTGAAGGTATTTCTTAAAATTACATTGTTTTTGTTAATCCAAGACTCGAAATAGTTTTCTATTACCCGTTCTCGTTCAATCATCATATCCCCCTAATTTAATGCTACATTAACTTCCATTAAGCTAAATCTGAAGTTATTTGCCGCAGTTTTGAATTTGTAATTGTTGTGGAAAACAGACAAGATTTTACTAACATATTTTTCTTGTTCGACGTTGTGCTCTCATACTCTTACTGTCCAAGTAACGAAACCAGGCTAAATAATGAGTAAGGTACTTAGTTGCTACTCCGTTGAAGCGGTCCATCCATTTCTTCAAGCGACTATGGTAACTGTTGACGTTTTGAATATGGTACACGCCCTTTACACGCTGTTTCCCATCGGACTTGAAGCGGTAATGAGCCAAGCCATTTGCATTCGCATAGGAGCTGAGTGCCCGCCAGGAATCCGTGCAAAACACGTTTAAGTCCGATAAATGACCGCCAATCGCCTCATCTAATTTCGTTGTCTGAATACGACCACGCCCAAGAACGCCAGAGTAAGTCATTTTTTGACGGTCACGGGCAACGAGGACACACATTTGGTCCTTGCTTATGCCACGATATTTTGCTTTTCCACCTCCTTTACGTGGCTTGCATTCGGTGATATTCCTCTTGCCCTTCTCAGAATACAGAAAGTAGGTCTCTTCCATTTCGACGATACCTTGAAATGATTCGACATTTTCTCAGGGAAAAACCTTCAATCATGTAATCAATAGAACGAACCCACATATGAGGTCTTCTCGTTCTTTGAAGAGGGGGGTTGTAAGGTCATTAAAGGTTCGGCGACAGGATTTACAGCGGTAACGCTGACGTTGAACCTCACCAACGCGTGTTTTTACAGCGTACTTTCCAAAACGAACGACAGTATGGGTTTTGCAATGCGGACAAACAAGCCCATCTTTGTGTTTCTGCTCTTGAATTTCGTCTATTGCTCGAACGGGAGCCGAGCCCCCTTAGTTCGGGATTGCAAAAAGAAGATAAGATCCTGCTTACCACTATCGTCTAATGTATCAGCAAGCTTTTTTAGCTCCTATAAATCCATTTCAAATCATCTCCGAACCAAATTGTTACTTCTATTATAGAACATTAGTTCGTAATTTTCAAATAACAACATTAATGTTTAACAAATCCTAAATTAAAAATAGCATACGTTAAATGATGAATGGTCATTTTCTTCTTGCTCTCCTTCATCTTGGAATGGTAACCGACATGCCGCCCTTGTACCCCCAACTTCTACTTGCAAGGGCTGGACGACTTGATAAAGAAGGATAATACAAAACCGATAGCGACAATCACCATTGAGAACAGGAAGCTACCCTGAACACCCGCTATCAAGGCAAGCGGTTCGTTTGCGCCATCACTACTCATATAATTTTGCATCCCTATGATGCTGCTAACAGCAATCGCTGTGCCCAACGCACCTGCAATTTGTTGAAATGTACTCATAATCGTGCTGCCATGCGAATAAAGCTTTTCTAAAGTGTAAGGCTCCGCTTACCCCAAAATATATAAATTCTTATCTAATAAAAGAGACCCTTCAAGGGTCTCAGGCTGTCGAGAAAGTCTCGACAGCCTGAACAGCTGTGGATTATTCCACAGCTGTTCTTGTTATAGAAATAGCTTACAGAGATTCAAAATGCACCATATGCCCAAGCAGTCCCGGATAGACTCCGGCAGCTATTTTCTCCTTTTGCGTTGCGTGCACCATCAGAAATTTATTCTTTTTAGTCAATAATATATTACTTCTCTCTTTGGCATCGGAGTCAAGAGGAGCGTTGGTTCCAGCGGGAAGTACAACCAGAGTCAGATATCCTTCATCCGTAACCTTACACGGCGCATAATGAAGTGTAGTAGAATACAACTCGATGGCGGTATTTTTAGGCTGGTAGAATGCTTTTATCTGTCCACTGTCATACGTGTTAGCGCGTATGTCCTGTCTTCTGCCCAAAAGATGGATGCAATCCGTTACCGCAATTACGACCTCGCTACCTTGGTGATATTCAACCCCTGTCAATTTTGTATTCCGTCCTGCGCAGAAGCCGATCTGGACAGGAAGCTCCCCAAACACCTCATCACGGATACGACGCACGGTTCCGGAACCCTCCAGCTCTGCGACCGAAGCAACATACTGGTTACCCTCGGCTGGAATGGTGAATTTATCTCTGGCATAAATCGTAATTGCATTTACATTAATTCCTGTCAGCAGATTCCCGTAATTGGCGAATTCGCTACTGGACACGTCCTGAATGTCGAGTTCTTTATTTTTCTCCCTTAGTTGCTCAATAATCATTTCTTCCACTCCTCAACTTGGATTGAAGCATACTCCCTAAGCGATTACCGTGAGGAGAGTTGCACCTGTTTGTATTTCCTTATTGGGTTGAACTTTTATCTCCGAATATAGTGGTGTATTGGTGACAATAATCGGAGTGGTGAGATCATAACCTAGCTCTCTGATTTGCGACAGCTCAAATTCAACCAATAATTGCCCCTTAACAACCCGGTCACCTTCAGCGATGTGCAGCTTAAAGTGCTTCCCCTTCAGTTTTACTGTATCCATCCCAATATGCATCAGAAGCTCAGTTCCGTTATCGGATACGATTCCGATGGCGTGACCGCTGCGCAGCGCATTAGCAACTACGCCGTTTACAGGAGAGAATAGTTTGCCTTCAGCAGGTACTATTGCTACCCCCTTACCCATGGCTTCCGAAGAAAATGCTTCATCGGCGACCTCGGATAATGCTCTAATTTGGCCAGTCATCGGACTCGCGATGGTTTCTCCGGTAGATACGTCTGGTGGGGATGCTTTAGTCTCTTCAGGGACAGTAATCATTTCCTTCTCCATGCTGTCGTTATATCCAAACAGATAGGTTGTGATTGCAGAGAAAATATAAGCCACAGTGATAGCAATGATAAAACCTGCAAATCCCGGGCCAAAGAAAAGTGGCAAGCTGGCAAGCCCTGGAATTCCGGGTGCAATAGCAGCTGAACCAGCAATTCCGCTTATCGCCCCCCCTATGGCTCCCCCTATAGCCGCCCACAGAAATGGCTTACGATAACGTAGTGTAATTCCGTAAATAATCGGCTCAGTAATTCCGAATAACCCGGTAACCGCCGCAGGGCCGGCAATCGACTTGACCCGCATATTTTTAGTCTTGAGGAAAACTCCCAGAGCGGCTCCAGCCTGTGCGAAGTTGGAGGGTGCGAACAAAGGCTTCAAGGTATCGGAACCGGTAACCGTTATATTATTGTACATGATAGGTACAAACGCCCAATGCAAACCAAATATAATTAGGATTTGCCAGCCGGTACCTACAATAATGCCGGACAATATTGGACTAAGTTCATACAAGTATTTGTATCCATCCGCCAAAGCCAGGCTGAGGTTAATTCCAACCGGTCCGACTGCAATTAGGGTTAAGGGTACAATGACAACAAGGCAGATTAAAGGAGTCAAAAAGTTCCTTACACTAGTGTGAATGAATCTGTTCAGGAACTTCTCCAGGTAAGACATTAACCATACTGCGATAATAACTGGTATAACAGATGACGTGTAGCTCATCAGGATGACGGGAATTCCAAAGAAGGAAACGTCGACCTTGTCGTTATACATCGTAATAAGATTTGGATAAATTAATGCTCCGCCAACCGCAAGCGACACAAATGTATTTGCCCCAAACTTCCGGGCCGAGGTCACGGCTATAGCAATTGGCAAGAAATAGAATATACTGTCAGCGGCAGCGTATAAAATAGAATAATTGCCATCTGTCTTGGTCATCCACCCCAGGGCAATGAACATTAATAAAAGCCCTTTCAAAATCCCGGAGGCAGCAAGTGCTCCCAGAAACGGTGTGAATATTCCCGAGATTATATCCACCGCTTTATTAAACCAGTTACCGTCCGGAGCCGGGGAAGCACTATCGGAGCCTTCCCCAAGCTTGCTGTTCTTCACAATATCTTTGTAGACATCACCGACAGTATTACCGATTACAACCTGATACTGTCCTCCACTCTCTACAACAGTTATAACACCGAGGATATTCTGAGTCTGGTTTTTGTTCGCCAGTTCTTTGTTTTTTAATTTGAACCGCAGCCGAGTTGCACAATGCATAAGACTGGCGACATTCTCTTCCCCACCTACCGATGCAAGAATATCCTTCGCCATTTGTTCATTTGCCATTATAAACACCCCTTAATAATAATCTCAAGGAAAACACAATACTAGGAAGCGTTTTCATCATTAACAAAGGAGAGACTTCTTCCCGTAAGAATATAATGTCTGCTCCTTTACCGCTTGTGTTTATCGGCTTCTTCCTGTCATTCGTTTGATCGTATGTCTTCTTCCCTTAATGGACAGTGCCAATTGATATACATTCTCTGGCAGCGGGGTTCCAGCATATCCACCATCACCGATGGCATGGATATCTGCACCTGTCTGCTTCATCATTAGCGCGATCATAGCTATTGTGTGAGTATCCGCTCCTTCAACCGAGCTGTTCAGGAAGGAAAGCGCTAGCGTTCCAGGCTTATAGGAATGAACAAACTGCACACATTGTCTTACATGCTCAATCGTAATCCCATGTCTCGACCCTGGTGCCGGAAGTGTAATTACATCAGCTCCCGCATCGATTAAATCTTTGATAATATCATTGGAGGGTCTTTCGCTTAACGGATCACCCAGCACCTTTTCAATGGTACCGTCTTCCCATTTGCCTGCGCATATCATCATGTCACTTCCCAGCGTTTTTTTCGCCAGTTGTGTTGCTGCGATAATTCTTTCGAATGTGGTACCTGCTGATGGGTTCCCGCCCAGGACGATGAAGTCAGCTCCGATCTCAAGCGCACGAAGGAAGTTCTCCTTGGAGGCTACTCTTCCCGCTTTGGCTTCCACATATCGTTCCCCGGCAACAGCTGCATCCGCGCTCGGGCATTCAAAGTAGATACCAAGCGGAACACCAGACCACTCCTTTACTTGTTGAAGTGTGTACGGTTTATCAGCCATTTTGCCATGCTTCATTTCTGTCAGTCCGATATTTGCCTTCTCGTTCACCACATCAAAACCGTTCAGCATCACCATATCTGCACCGTAAGCGGCTTGTATCTCCGTATTTGTCGTACCGTCTACCAAACCGGAATTAAGCATCACGTGGTGTTGCCCCATAATTACTCTGCCTTCTGAAGCCAAAATGGATTCTTTTAGTTGGGCAGCATTCATTTTCAAAATTTCACTTTTGGTGCTTGCAATCAGACGCATAACCATAAATAATTCCTCCCGTTTCAGTTGTAGTTATATGAATTTCAGCAAAGATAATGTGCTTCAATATCAGCAATCATCGCTACCCGATCCCCATGCCGTCCACCCTCAAATTCAGCCTCCAGCCAAGATTTGACGATCATCTTGGCCAGCTCGCTTCCGATGACCCGAGAGCCGAATGCAAGAACATTAGTATTGTTATGCTGTTTGGATAACTGTGCAGTATAAGGCTCGCTGCATACTACCGCACGAATTCCTTTGACTTTGTTTGCAGAAATGGATATGCCCACTCCTGTACCGCAAATCAGGATTCCGGCATCAGCTTCTCCTTGGACTACAGCCTCGGCAACCACCTTGCCGTATTTCGGATAATCTGTTCTTTCTGTGCTCTGTGGTCCATAATCGCTAACCTCATGGCCCAATTCCTCCACGTATGCAGATATGAGCGGCTTGAGCTCTAACCCAACATGATCACTGGCAATAGCAATTCTCATTTAGTTTCCCCCTAGTCTAATACTTTAATCTCTTAATAATTGAACTGTATGACTCTTCCTTACCAAACAAAGTTGAGGTGCCCAGCACATAGCCCTCTACACCGAAAGGAATTAACTCGGCAATTTTATCTTCGGAGATAGCTCCATCGACAACAATCATGAACTCCAGCTGATGACGCTGCTTAAATTCGTTCAACGTTTTGATCTTATCATTCACATAAGCAAGATACTTCTGGCCTGCAAATCCGGGATTTACAGTCATCACCAGCACATATTCTACCAGCCCCAGAAGGGGTTCTACATGAGCTATGGAAGTCCCCGGATTAAGCGCAATTCCCGCATTTACATTATGGGCGTGGATACGGTCAATCGTGCGGGTAGGATGTGTGTCCGCTTCGGGGTGAAAATAAATGATGTCGGCACCTTTTTCACAAAATAAATCAATATAGGATGACGGATTGTCAATCATCAAATGGACATCGACAAGCTTACTTGTATGACTGCGGATAAATTCCAGATCTTGGAGCCCCATTCCAAAGTTGGGTACAAATCTTCCATCCATAATATCGATATGGTATACATCTATATTCGCTTCGTCCAATGAAGCCACTTCATTCCCTAAAGATTCAAAGTTTGCACACATCATGGACGGGCACAGTAATATACTCATTGTGGTCACCTTTCCTTCTTGAGTAATCGATTACTCAAAGTTCAAATTTATAAAACTGTTTGCAATTTCCCCATACAAGCAGCTTTATAGTACACCTCAATTTTGGGCAAACTCCTAAGTAGTATGCCTCTGTATTAGAGTAACCGGAACAACCTGATGAAGCTCGCTCGCTAAGGCATTTCCTTCGATCATGTCTAGCAAAAACCGGCAAGCTTTATTAGCCAGGACTACTCTATCCTGATCAATGGTTGTCATTGGCGGATTGCAGTATTTGGAAATCAGAATATTATCAAAACCAACAATCTTGACCTGTTCGGGTATCTTATATCCATTCTCCTGGAGAACAAGCAGCGCCCCCAAGCCCATCCAGTCATTAGTTGCAAATATTCCGTCAAAAGATATTCTTTGATCCAATTGGTTCTGTATCGCCAGCTTGGCTGCTTCAAGATTATCCTTCTTCGTATCAATATAGACAATCTGGTACTCATGGACGGGTAGTCCGGCTTCTTTAAGCGCATCCATATAACCGCTAAGTCGTTCATTAACGGAGGACAGATTATTTTTCTTCGTTAATACCAGAATATCCCGGCAGCCTTTACGAATAAGCTCTTCTGTTGCCATCCTTCCGCCCTCATAATGATTTGACTCTACAAACGCAACATTGCTATGGACCTTGGGGCGGCGGTCAATACAGACGATAGGCACTTTACGCTTCAAGATATTAGTTAGTACTTCCTCCTGACCTGAGATGCATACAAGTCCATCAACCATTTTTCCGTCCAGCGTTTTCAAGTATTCTTTTTCTTTATCGGCGTTTTTTGCGGTATTACATATAATAGTTGAGTAACCCTCTTCGAAAAAGAAACGTTCGATTTCCAGGACTACAGCTGCAAAAAACTCATTACTTATATCCGGTACAAGCACGCCGATGGTCTGTGACTTATTCATACGCAAGCTCTTCGCAATGCTGTTGATCTCATATTGGTTTTCTTCGATAACTTTGATGACCTTTTCTCTGGTCTCTTCCGAGAAGCGGCCGTTATTATTAATAACACGAGATACAGTAGCTACCGAAACTCCGCTTAATCGAGCGATTTCTTTTATAGAGATTTGGGTACTTTTCATTATCATCTTCCTAACCATGGGTAATCGTTTACTCTTACGTGCTAAGCTTAACACAATAATAGTTTCTTGGTCAACTGAATTAGCACAGTAAAGGCTTACCGGAAGAAGAATTTTCATACTGTTATTTTCAGAAGTATCACCTCTTAGTCCAATTCTTATTACTTCTAACAGCGGAAGTTGTCAGGCAAAGAGTTTTGTTGAGGATTGGGTAAACGATTACCCTTTCCATGCATTTATATTAACACTTGCAGCAATTGATTGTCAAAACAAATTTATGAGTTAGAACCAAACTGCTTCCGCCGGAGCTCCTGTATTCAGGATAAACGGCACGCACAGGATCAGCTGTGCTTGCGGCAGTACCTCACGGGTTTCCTCAAGCACATGACGGTAGGCCCGTTCGAAACGGTCGGTTAAGCCGCTGGGTTCGCCTTTCATCATTCGCCAGATATCATTGACTCCGATCAGAATCCTTAGCACATCCGGCTGAAATAGATGGCATCCTCGTTCCAACGGGCATATAGATCAGAAATCCGGTCTCCGCTGACACCGCGGTTGTAGAACTTCGGCTGCTGTTCAGCCAGCTCATTCACCAGCTTGCCTACGAGGATATAGGCATAGCTGTGTCCTAGAATATGATTGGGATCATCATTGTGTGCGCGATTGCCATCAGTGATAGAGTCACCTTGAAACAAAAACACTTTGTTATTGGAAATAGACATAAATACCAACCCTTAACTATGATCTAATAAATTTGGCTGACTGTCCGGCCGTTTGCTCCCTGTAGCTGCCAGGGGTTACCCCTACATACTGCTTGAATACTTTGTAGAAATGACGCGGATTCTCATAACCCACACTATGTGCGATTTGTTCCATCGAGATATGCGTTACTTTGACTCAATAGAAGCTTGGCGTTCTCAATGCGCACCATCCGTAAATAATGTACGAAGGTTAAACCAGTCTTGCGTTTGAGTAACGTGCATAGATAGTTGGGATGCAATTTGAGGTGTTCTGCTACCTCTTCCAGCGACAGATCCCGAACATAGTTGCTGCTGATAAATTGTTCAAACTGGCTAATGCTGGAGGTGGAGTCACTTTCGCCTTCGGGGAAGATTGCGGGTTCTGCCACATTCTTCGCCTTCTCTTCAATGATCTGTGTTGCAATCCGTTGCAGCAGAACGGACTGCTCCTTCTGGTCCACAGGCTTGAGCAGATAATCATCAATCTGCAGGCGAAGTGCCTGTCGGGCGTATTCGAAATCATCATACCCCGTTATAATGACAAAATGCTCCACGGCCTTGGCACCATTTTCGTATGTTCCGGCGTCTCCACATACGAATGGAGCTGATTCATATCCCAATAGACCGTTTGCAGCATCTCGACCCGCCTGCGATCCATCGTCGGCACGTCAAAGCCTGCCGTGGACATGGATGTTTTGATCGCAAAAAACGGCCAATACCTCCGGCCAGTTGTCGATGCGGCTGTTGTCCGCGCTGCCCTTATTTTCTCTACTATTCATACAAAAACACACCCCCTAGCACTATCGGAATAACCATGGGTTTTTCCAATGTCTATAGGGGTGCGCTTCATGAATGCTCTGGCAACTTTTGGTCAACTACATAAGTCCTCATGACTTTTTAATAACCATCGACACTTTGTAGCTCGCATATTCACTCACCCCTTCCAAGAATTCATCTACATGTTTATTGGATGGAAATCTGCACTCCAGAAGATAACATCCATCCCCGCCAATTTTATAATTAGTCAACACAAAGGGCTCTTTCATTTTAATAAAGGCCAACAGCGGTTGGTGATTATGCGTATTTGTATAGAGTGTAATAAAAGCGTGAATAAAACACCCTAATTTGGAATGATTAACTTTTATCGTATACCCTTCAAGCACTCCATTATCCTCCAGTTTCGCAACACGGCTTGCGGCTGCTTGCCCGGTCATATGCACTTTCTCCCCTAACTCCCTCATTGTGATACGGCTATTTTTAGATAATTCGGACAGAATAAGCCAATCGGTTTGATCCAAGGTAATCCCTCCAGTGAAAAGCGTGAAAATCGAAGCAAACGTATTTAATGTTATTTCCTTTCAGAATGAAAGTCAAATCATCTAAAGACCTGATTTTATATATGTAAATTAAATGGACTCATAGGTACAATAAATATATAACAAAGGTAAAGGAGCTATTATTATGAAAGTTAGATTGATAAGAAATGCAACTTTGGTTATTGAATATGCAGGCAAGAAACTTTTGGTTGATCCATTCTTAGCAGAGAAGGGCACTCTTCCGCCATTTCCTGCTTTGACTAAAAATGAACAATATAACCCTTTAGTTCACTTGCCGATATCGCTTGACGATTTAATTAAGGATGTAGATGCGGTCATTGTTACTCATTTACACTATGATCACTTCGATGAAGCGGCCAAAGAAGTGCTGCCAAAAAACTTAAAAATGTTTGTGCAAAATAAAGAGGATGCCACAGAAATCAAAAAAGCCGGCTTCCAGGA
Organism: Paenibacillus sp. IHB B 3415; assembly: GCF_000802655.2. Classification (NCBI taxonomy): domain Bacteria; kingdom Bacillati; phylum Bacillota; class Bacilli; order Caryophanales; family Paenibacillaceae; genus Paenibacillus; species Paenibacillus sp. IHB B 3415. The sequence goes on from NZ_JUEI01000005.1 coordinate 115,760, forward strand.
CATTGAAATTTTATCGGAGAGCAGCTCCTTCGAAGGGATCCAATTAGTGAAAACGAAAGGCGAACATGGAAGAGGTGAGATCTTATCCCAGGCGGGGGAAGTTTGTGGTGTTGTCATTAAACATTCAGATGAAAAAACGTTATATGTCGCTGGAGACACCGTATGGTACGAAGATGTTCAGGAAGAAATAGAAACACACCAACCAGAAATTATTGTGGTTAATGGAGGGGATGCACAGCTCGTAGAAGGCGGCTCTCTGATTATGGGAAAAGACGATATTTATGAAGTGCATAAGGCTGCCCCTAACGCGATGATTGTTTCAGTTCACATGGAAGCAGTAAATCACTGGACCTTATCAAGAGCGGAGTTAAAAAGCTTCATTAAAGAAAAGGGAATTACATCTAATGTATTAGTGCCGGATGACGGCGAATCTTATACATTTTAATATATAATTGATTACTGTTCACCTATAAATTCAAATAACAGCAGCCGGAGGTTCCGGCTGCTGTTATTCTTTTGCCATAGCCCCCACCGTATTCAAAAAACGAATCGGCCTTGGCTGAATCGTCATCATTAGTGAATTATTCATTATAAATCTGATAAATATGGTCCAGCTTTTCCTTCAATAGTGATAAACGAACAAATCGATCTTCTCTCAAATACTCTTTTTGTTCGATGAGCAAGAGCATCATCGGAGCACTCAGAATGAGGAACTTCCCTGCTACCTCTTCGACTTTGCTGGCATCAATATGCCCGAGACGGATAAGTGGATAATGGGACAGGAGTTCTTTTAGTTTGGGCAACAGTGCGTGGCAGATGCTGCAATCGGGCTTAGAAATATATAAAAAGCTCAGTTCGTAATCCTTAAGAAAATTCTCAATTTCCCGTAGCGTAGTTAATTCATATACTTCTTTCATTATGAAACCTCATTTCAGATAACCAAATAGTTTTTTTCTTAATGGATTCTGGATATATATTTTTCCATTATTTCATAGCTGATCGCCCCTTGAAATTTTTCCAGGATGACTCCTTCGGTGTCCAGTAAATATGTCGTGGGGTAAGCAACAACTTGATAAGTTTGCACAACCTCATTCTTCTCATCCGTAACAATTGGAAAGGTGAGTTGTTGTTCATTAACGAAGGTCTGAACGACTTCCAGATTCTCTTCTGTAAGCGTCATGTTGACCCCCAGAATGACAACATCTTTTGCCTTGAAATCCTGAAAAATATTCTGCATATGAGGCATTTCCACCTGACATGGCGGACACCAGGTAGCCCAAAAATTAATCAATACGATCTTGCCCTTAAAATCAGACAACTGAACTGTAGTCCCCTTTAAGTCCGTAAGCGCAAAGTCCGGCGCCAGCTGTCCCTTCAGGATCCCCGTCCTCAACTGCTTGTTTTCTGACTTCGTTATTTGTATTGTTTCAGAGGGTGATTTTTTGAAATAATCGTAACCGCCATAAACGACAAGTCCTATCAAAACAAGGATTGCAATCAGGTTTTTTCTCAACTGATCATCACCATCCACTAAAAGTTGATATCCAAAAGTGTGTATTGGGCCAGCCAGGCACTAATTCTCTGCAGTTGTCCGTTAAACAACAAAAATCCCAGACCTATCACTAACCAGCCGTTCAATTTGGACAGAAAAGGAACCCATTTGTTGATTTTTTTCATTAATTGCAGAGAATAAGTCAGTAACCATGAAATCAGCAGGAACGGTACTCCCATTCCAAGGGAATAGACGGTAAGAAGCCCAACGCCATTCCACAGCGTGTCGCTGGACCCAGCCAGAAGTAAGATAGCTGACAATGCCAAGCCCACACAAGGGCTAAAGCCCGCACCAAAGGCCACACCAGTAAGCAGTGAACGCACTGCACCATGTCTTCTTTTCGTCTTGAATTCTCTTGTCTTACCGGACATCAGTAACCGGAGATTTAGAATACCCGCCATTTGCATGCCAAAGATAATAATCAATAAGCCGCTTATTTTTTGAATTACATCACGTTCCCTGGCAAAGAAATGGCCTATAAAACTTGCCGAAGCTCCCAGCGAAATAAAAACAAGGCTGAAACCCGCAATGAAAAAAAGGGATAGAAAAATCATCTTCCCCCTATTTACAACCAGTTTGCCATCTTGAACGGATGAACCGGTCAAATGAGAAATGAAACCGGGGAGTAACGGAAAAACACAAGGAGATAAAAAGGATAGTACACCTGCGGCAAAGGCTGAGAAAACATTAATATTATTCATCTAACCCTCTCTTTTGCTTGTTATCGGTCAGCCCGCCCATTCCGGCAAGACCCGCAGCGGTTATAAGGAAGAATACCTGTTGCTTGTTGAATGATAAAAACCACGTTTGCCGTTCGGAAATAAAAAACCAAAGTACAATATGTCCGATACAGAACCAGACAACGTAAACGAACCTTCTGGCGGCAGACAAATTAGCTGCTCTTGTAGCCTGTAGAAGGATAAGAAGTACAAGAGCTAGTACTAAGCTTGTCAAATGAAACCATATGTGTTCCACTCCGGTAAGTAGCAATAATATCCTTGAAGCTAAGTAACCCGCCAGCATATATATAATCAAGCCGTCGGCCAAAGCCATAAATATGATATTCCGCTTTGAGGCTGCCCTCCAGATATAGACCACTGCTGCCAAAGCTGCCAGCCATGCCCCGCGTTCCCCGCCATCATAATACAGGAGAGAGATCGGACGCCGAATAACCTCTACGGGATAAAACAGCAAATAACTTGCTTTCCAGATAACCATCCATAACCAGAACGCGTTAGTAAGGGAGGACAGCACTTCATCTTGTACCCTTTGATTCCGATTTTGGTAATGCAGCATCAACCAGCCCGCTGTCCCAAACCAAAGATAGAATATCAGTTGTCCATTTAAGACTAAAGAGCCAACTTGAATATTATCCAATTAGCCACCCCTTTGTTTACAAGCGATATCAGGATAACAAACATTGATTATTAAAAAGGAACCACTGAGTGGCTCCTTTATCAAAAAAATGCTCGGTTCGTTTGTTTAAAAATTATTTTCCTGCCGCATTTAGAATTTTATCCTTCAGTACAGATTTCGTATTTATACCGACCATTTGTTCTACCAGCTTACCTTCATTAAACAGCAACAAGGTCGGAATGCTTCGAACGCCAAATTGTATAGCTAATTCCTGCTCATCATCAACATTAACTATAGCGATATTAGCTTGACCCTTTAGCTCATTTGCCAATTCTTCAACAATGGGGAGTTGAATTCGGCATGGCCCACACCAAGGTGCCCAAAAATCAACCAGTGTAACTCCTGATTTAATATGATTTTGAAACGTATCTTTCGTTAAAGCCGTTGCACTCATATGACTTCCTCCTCAAAATGGATAAGTAATTAATGAAAGCTATTAAGCATTTATTGATAATGAGACATCACCGGTGATGGAGATTTGAACTCCGGCTTTTTTAAGCATATTTCCAACCTCGCAGTTTCGGTCGGCCGCTGCAAAGGTTCGATCAACAGATTGAATCTCCTCTTCAGTCCCATCCGCAGGCAGCACAATTACTGGGTAATGGGTGATCTTGAACCCTTCTTCTTTGGAGACACTTGCTTCCGAATGCATTTCCAGACTTTCTACAGCAAGATTTCTTGCCTCTAGCATGCTTACAAGGGTCAACATAAAGCATGTTGCAGCGGAAGTGACTAGCAGTTCCTTCGGCTCAGTTCCTTCACCAGTACCGCCGAAGGATTGGGGAACAGCAATTTCTGTTTTTAGATAGCCTGCTTCGACTTTCCCACTCCCCCTTTTGTTCCCGTTCCATTCCATTTTGAGTGTCGTTTTTGTCTGATCCATAACTCACCTCTCCTTATTTTCAGTTAACTAGTTAAATAGGTAATTAGTTATTTATTATTAAAGTAAATCTTTCTCTGTGATTTGTCAAGCCTTCTCCATCAACTAGTAATCCAGAGCTTGAATGCTTGATTTTTATCATTTTCTTCATTAAGCTGTAAATATCCAAATCCATAGACAATCAAGAAAGCGGGTCGTATAAAGATGGAAAACTCAGGTTTGCTTTTTAATATCGATCCCAATTCTCCCTTGCCGATTCATATACAGATCAAAGAACAGATCAAATGGCTTATAGGGAAAGGCCTACTCCATTCGGGAGATGTGCTTCCTTCCACCAATCAATTGGCCGAGCAGTTGTCGATTAACCGAAACACTATTCAAAGTGTATATACACAATTGAAAGAAGAGGGACTTCTGCTGATGCAAAAGGGGCGGGGAACGCAAGTTTCCGACGAAGAACAAATCCAGCGCTTTAAAGCTAATAATCTTCATTTTTCCTTTGTGGAGCAAATGATTGACGAAGCCCACAAAATGAATTTTGCAATAGACGACCTGCTGCTGTCCGGATTCGCTTATGTACATTTGTTTGGCCAGCATCAAAAAAGGAAGCGGCGTTATCTTTTCATTGAATGCAAGGCAAGCTCTTGCATCTTTTATCTGGATGAAATCAAGAGATTAACTTCTGCTGAAATTCAAACGATCGATATATCCTCTCTCCCAGACGAAGAACTGATTCAGGCTATTCACAATGCGGATGTGATCGTTACGAGAAACGACTTTGCTGAAAAAATGAGAACCTTCGTTGATGATGACCAAAAAACAGTCATTTCCGTCGGCTCTACCAATGACGTCTCATTACTGCTTAACATGATAAGACAGCCGTGACCAGCTCTGTATTAATTGACAAAATTCAGCCAATGCACAAATAACCACTACTCTCGTAGTGGTTATTGTTACGCTATAGCTCACTTGCTGATCTCGGCGATCGTCTGTCTCCCTCGCGGTATAGACTGAACTTGCTTTTCTCTGCAAATGGATCGCCCTCGAATCCTATGTTGTTATTGTGCGAAAAATCCATTCCGCACAGCTTGTTTCACCCACTCTTGGAGCGGAGTGCCCGGTGCGTCAGAACGCAGCTCATCGCTGACTTGGTCTGGCTTGGGAAGTAAATGAGTATTTAATCCAACCCATTTATACGAGTTGGCCAGGCCTTCTGCTGCTTCCTTGCCCAGCATCGGAGCTAATGCTTCTTCGAATGCTTCTGCTGGGAGTGAGTAAAACTGTATCTTTCGATTCAATGCGGTACTAAATTGCTCAGCCAGTTGATTTCCGGTCAGCGCCTCAGGGCCTACGATAGGTAATACCTGCCCTGCCAGTTCTGGGTGGTTAAGTGCATATACGCTGTAAGCAGCCGCATCATCCATGCTGATCCATGCGATTGCAGAATCAGCAGGTACAGGATAAGCCAGTGTTTGGTTGTCTACAACGCCGGGGATCAGGAAGTTTTCCATATAAAATGTAGGTTGAAGGATGATAGTCGGAATACCACTTTGCTTCACATAAGCGATCAATTCCCTCTTAATATCATAAGCAGCAACATCTGTAATCTCATCTGTAAAGAAACCGCTGGTATTAAAGACGAGGAGCTTAACATTAGCTTCTTTGGCAGCATCGACGGTATTGCGGATGAATTGTCGGTTACGCTCCAAGTCGTAGTCCACCGGCAGCACCAGGAATACTTTGTTGACACCGTGATGAGCAAGAGTTAGGCTGCCAGCATCTGTTAGATCGCCAACAAAGGCAGTAATGCCCTGCTCTTGAAGCTGAGCGGCCTTGTCCGAATTTCTTACGATTGTATGAACGGCGTGTCCTTCTTTCAGCAGCTTGCTGGCGACTGCCCCTCCTTGTACGCCGCCTGCTCCATATACTAATATCTTATCCTTAGTTGTCATTTGTCGATCATCCTTCCGTTTACTAAAAGTAATTTAGTGACTATAGCTAAATAATATAGGTTTAAATTCAATAATGTAAGTACGCACATGAAGGATATATAGTATCCTTAAGGATACCTAAAAAAGGAGAGAATCAGAGTGGATATTCAAGACTCGCATTGCTCACAATGTCCGGTTGAATTTACAGTCAATATGATTGGGGGCAAGTATAAGCTGCTCATTCTGCACAAGCTTTCGCTTCTCGGTGTGCGACGGTTTAATGAATTAAGAAAAGAATTCCCCAATATTACGCAACGCACACTCACTCGCCAGCTGCGTGAGCTCGAAAACGATGGGCTGATTAACCGGCAGGTGTATTCTGAAATTCCACCCAAGGTAGAGTATTCTTTGTCAGAGACCGGGAAGAGCCTTCATTCCGCAACGCACACTCACTCGCCAGCTGCGTGAGCTCGAAAACGATGGGCTGATTAACCGGCAGGTGTATTCTGAAATTCCACCCAAGGTAGAGTATTCTTTGTCAGAGACCGGGAAGAGCCTTCATTCTATACTGTACCAGATAGAGGAATGGGGCTTGAACTATATGGCAAATAATCCAAAAGAGTCATAGGCCATGGCAAGAAAGTCTCAGTACGCATCTTCCCTACGGTCTGATTGCACTTTCCGGTCTCTGAACTGTCCCGGAGTTTCATTATTAAACTTGCGAAACACTTTATAAAAAGTCCGCTGGTTCTCATACCCTACCATTCTGGCTATCGTATCCAGCGACAAATTCTTCATGCTAGCCATCATATCCTTAGCCTTACCTATCCTTACCTGGTTTATATATTGCACGAAAGTATTTCCGGTTTCCCGCTTAAACATCTGTCCAAGATACACTGGATGCAAATTCAGGTATGCCGCCGCATCAGATAAAGAAATATCCTTCATGTAACTTTGCTCTATATAGGCTTTTAGCAGTTTAATATGTTCGTTCTGCGAGGTACCCATTTCTTCTGGAGGCTTTCCAGCTACTGCCAGCATTTCACGTTCTTGAATCAGTTCACATGCTGTTCTTCTTAGAACCTCAGCTAACTCCATCTGGTTAATTGGCTTAAGTAAATACTCTATCACCTGCAATTTAACAGCTTTGCGTGCATAGTCGAATACATCGTGCCCAGTCAGGATAATGAAGCGCTTTATATCCTTTTGCTGCGCTCGCCGAATCAGCTCCAGACCGTCTATTTCTGGCATATGGATATCTGTAATGATTAAATCCGGACGGGCAAGTTCTATTCGTTCCAGCGCTTCGATGCTATCACGAGCCGTTATAATTTGCCTGAACGCTGTCTTTTCTTCCTCAATCATGTCTCGCAGACCTTCCAGAATGATTGGCTCATCATCCACAATCAGTAGTTTGAGCATTGGAGTATTCCTCCTTCAGCAGCAGTTTAAGGCAACAAACCGTCTCTTTGCCGGGAGTACTTATTATTCCAAGCGATGATTCTTTACCGTAATACGCTTTGACCCGTTCAGCCACATTACTAAGCCCGATGCCTGTCGTCTTATGCTGCGATTCATGCTTGATGATACTGCCCTCCAGCAGCCGCTGAAGAGACTTTATCTGCTGCTCCGATATCCCGGAACCGTTGTCGGCTACCTCAATCCACACATATCCATGTTTTCTTGCTATCCGCAACGTAATCCGCTTGCTGCCCCTGTTCCTGGACAAACCATGAATCATACTGTTCTCCACAAGCGGCTGCAGGATAAATCTGGGACAAGGCAACGATAATAGCATCTCCTCTACCTGGAACTCCACCTCAAGGTCACTCATACGGATTTGATGTATTGCGATATAGGTGCTTACATGATCCAGCTCATCTCGAAGCGTCGTATGTTCCGACTTTGACAGACTGTAGCGGAACAAATTGCCGAGAGAAAGCGCCATCTCAGCTACCTTATAATCCTTATTCGACCTGGCAAGCATTCGCATCGTTTCCAGAGTATTATATAGAAAATGAGGTTGAATTTGTGCCTGCAGCATTTTGAAATCTGCTTCTTTCTTGAGCATCTCCACCTTTTGAACATGGTTTACTAATTCATCCATGCGGCTGATCATTTCATTATAGTTCGTGATCAGGAAGCCTATTTCGTCTTTCCCGGCTTTCCCCTTAACGGGGTTGTTCAGGAACTCCGGCTCCACTCTGCGCATATGACGTGAGAGCCGGACGATTCGCTTGGTTAGCGAAGAGACGATCCAAAAGTACAGAGCGGACAGCAAGGCGAGCAGCCGGCTCCACTCTGCGCATATGACGTGAGAGCCGGACGATTCGCTTGGTTAGCGAAGAGACGATCCAAAAGTACAGAGCGGACAGCAAGGCGAGCAGCGCCAAACCGCAAGCTACCCATAACTGTTTTACCCTCAGGAATTCGAATAAAGCTGTCCGTTTATTCACCTCGATAATCGTCAGCCCCAGCTTGGGAATATGAACGGAATTAATCAAAAGCCGATCATGGTCGGCAAGAAATCCTCCCAGGGATTCATTTCCGAACGGCTGGATAATGGAGCGTATTTGCTCATCTGACAGCTTCGTATTCGTGACATAGCTAACCATCTTTCCTTGACGATCAAGCACTATTATTGCATTATTCGGATGTACTTGAGTCAAGGCCGACACGAATTGATCTAACATTGCAGGGTCGACACTTATCTGAATAATACCTAGATCAGTAATATAGGAATTACTGTACAGCTTCTGGAAATAACTCAGTGCCGGGGCGGCAGGATCGAAAGAATGCTTCCATAGTCCCTGGGCCGGACGCAACTCTTCTGCTTCATCAGGAGTTAGAAATCCCCCTATATCACGATAGTTCTGAAAACCGGGAGCCCCCAGTAGCCGTTTCTGAGATTTGGGATAGACGGTAAGATTTTGTACTAAAGGATCTGCCAGATAAGCAAACGAAAATGCCGGATTCATTTCTTTTAGATACGAGTAGATCAAATCACGGTCATCCACAAACTCTCCTTGCAAGAAATCAATTAAAGCTGCATTGTTTTGATAAATCGAAGTAAGTGATTCCAGCTTAGCCAGGCTTGAATCCAGATTGGATGCAGTTTGCTCCAAATTTTGCTGGTTTACAAGTTGATATTGGGTGAGCATTTTGTCATATAGCTGAATATAGGTAAAAAGAGCAAAGAACAGAAATGGAAGCACAATGAGGAGAATGTAACCCAAGTACATTTTTGTACGTATACGCATATCACATACCTCCCCGCTGTCTAATATGGTATTTTAACGTTGGTGAGCTCATACAGGATGCAGGCTCCTTGAGCATGCATCCTTGTATGAGCGGTATAGTGACTGTATGTTGGCTAATTACTTCGTTAACTGATCATACTTCTGCTTAAGAGGACCGTACTGCGCAGTTGCCCATTCTTCAAGCTTGCTCATTCCGATTTTTTCGGCTTTTTGGATCAGCTCGTCGAAGGCAGCCTGGGCTTCAGCTTCTGTAGCAGCCAGATAGATCTTAGTGACCTCCGTTTTCACCATATTGTCAATGTTCGTGCGGATAATCTGTTCAGGTGAATCCGTGTCAGGATTAATCATACCTATCGCCGGATTAAACTTAATTATTGGTGAGTACTTCTCTCCCTGCCGTGTCGTTTCCGAGCCTTCTTTATAGGATGTCAATGCCATTCCTACACCCGTCTCAGTAGGCACCCCCCACCAGTACACCCCTTTTTTCTTCAGTAGCTCTAGGTCGTTAATATCATAATTGAATTCCGGATACCCGGCTGCGTTCCAGCTCCAATCCTTGCCCTCTATGCCCCACTCTGCCGTTCTCCAGCCTTCCTCTGAGAATAGATATTTCAAAAATTTGACGGTCGCTTCCACATTTTTATTGCTCTTGGTAACATACATTCCCAAGCCTCCGGTTCCGGAGCTTAGAATAGAAGCCTCTGGTCCAAGCGGTTCGGCCAATTGAACAAAACTGAGACCGTTATCTTTGTTATCCGCGTTGAGGCGTTCTGCCCCGGAATAGGTCCAGGTATAGGCGAAGCCCTTTCCGGCCGCCATCATTTGCTCTGTCTCCGTCTCATTCTTATAGGCAAAGTTCTCGGATGTTATATATCCGTTCCGATATAGGCTATTCATATACAGCATCGACTTGCGTACAGCGTCTTGTCTCAGATAGTAAACAATCTTCCCTTTCTCGTCCACAAAACCTCCATAAGCACCGAATTGTGCATCGAAATATGGCCTTTGCCAGTTAGGATTAAGAATTAAAGGCGTCATCTCCGGATATTTCTCTTTGACAGTTGCGAACACATTATCAAGATCTTCCAGTGACTTAATGGACGGATTACCTATTTTATCCAGAATATCCTTGCGCATGGCTAACCCGGGAACCATCATATGGGCATAAGGATTAGCCTTCCACTCTGATTCAGGAGAAAAGTCATTACGAATGGCGTAATAATTCCCGTCACTTACAGTATTCACTAGTTCCTTTACTGGATCGAACTTCACATCAGGAGCATATTTAGGAAATATTTCGTTATACGGCAAGCTTAGATTGCCATCCGACATTAGCTTGAAGTTGAAAGAAACAATGATATCCGGGAGATCCCCTGAAGCTACCATCAGCGCCAATTGCTTATCGTCCGTGGCAACCGTAATTTTCGGCTTCACCCCAGTAGCTTTAGTGATCATTTCCGGAATTTCCCCGGACCAGTCCTGAAAAGGATACCATGTTGCATCAACGAACATAGTCAGCTCTACCGGCTGATTGTCGCCCCCTTTGTCAGCACTGGAATTTGTTGAGTTCTGTCCATTGTCGGTCGATGATGCAACACCACTCTGTTCCCCATTTTGGCTGCATGCTGAAAGTACGCCGACTACCAAAAGTACCGCCAGTATCAGCTTAAATAGCATACGTGAGCTTTTCCCCATCTTTCTTTCCCCCATTCATGTGATTTTGGAAATTACCGGATGTTTAACCTTTTACCGAACCGAGCATCATCCCCGAAACAAAGTACTTTTGCAGAAACGGATAGACTCCGAGAATCGGAATAATAGACACTACCATTGCCGTCGCCTGAATAGAGAAGGGCGTAACCTTAGCTCTGGACATCGAAGCCGCTGCGGCATCCCCCGTGGGTACCATGGACTGATTGATCACCTGCATCATCCGATAAGTAAGCGTTCTCAAGTTCTCGTTCTGAACGAAATAGGCAGAGTCGAGCCAGGAGTTCCACTGTCCGGAGCCAATGAACAGGCTCATCGTCGCCATCAGCGGCATGGAGACAGGTACAACGATGCTGAAGAATATCCTCAGCTCACTTGCTCCATCTATCCGAGCAGATTCTCCTAGTTCATCTGGAATTTCACGAAAGAAAGAGATGGCTATCAGCAGGAAGAACAAATTCAGCATGCTGGGAATCACGTATACCCCGAATGTGTTAATCAGCCCGAGGCTTTTGAGCACAATGTAGAAAGCAATCAGTCCGCCCGAGAAATTCATTGCTACTACCACGATAAAAAAATATGTTTTTCTAAACATCAAATCTCGCTTCGCAAGCCCATATGCAACCATACTGGTGAAAAACACTGCGAGCACCGTTCCCACTATCGTCCGTAGGATCGAAACCAGGAAAGCATTTACCCATTTGGGATCTTCAATAAAGTAGATGTAATTCCCCAGCGTGAACTCCCTCGGCCATAAATACATTCCTCCTAAGTTAGAATCAGATCCTGAATTAAATGTAATGATAAGAATGTAATAGAAGGGGTACAGCGTAATAAACACAATGATTAATAAAATGGCCGTAATCAGAATGTCCAGTATCCAATCCTCCATCGTTCTTTTCCTGCGCATGGCTTCACTGCCTTTTCTGTTTGAGTAATGACCCTAGGCTAGAACAATCCGGTTCCCGAGAACCGCTTGGCGATAAAGTTGCTGGTGAAGATCAGGAATACGGAGATTACCGACTGCATAAGGTCAATCGCTGTGGCAAAAGAGAACCGTCCCTGGGCTAGACCAACCGAAAATGCATAGGTCTGGATAATCTGCGACTTCTCATTGTTGAGCGGATTCCCCAGCAGCATCGACTGTTCGAAATTTGACCCTACCAATCCGCCTCCCAGAATACTGCCGATGGTCAGAATGAGCACTACTATGCTGGCACTTTTAAGCCCCGGCAAGGTAATGTACAGAATTCGTTTAAGTCTGCCAGCCCCGTCAATCTCCGCTGCCTCATACAATGCTGGATCAATGCCAGCCAAGGCTGCCAGAAAAATAATGGTCCACCAGCCTGCCTCCTTCCAGATCGCAGTCATAACCGCCAAGCCATAGAAAGAATCGGGATCGGTCAGGATTTGTACAGGTTCCTTGATCATATGCAGCGATAGCATCAACTCATTAAAAATTCCAAAACCGGATGAAAAGAAAGCGTATGCAATACCAGTCACTACAACCCAGGAAATGAAATGTGGCAGGTAGCTTACAGTCTGTACAAACCTTTTAAAAAATACATGTCTGACCTCGCTAAGCATAATCGCAAACAGAATCGGAATCGGATACGAAAAAATCACTTTCAGTACACTGAGTATTAACGTATTGCGCACCAGGCTGGGAAAGTTGTAATCGTTAATCAACTCTCTAAAATGCGACAATCCTGCCCAGGAACTGGTGAAGATACCTTCAATACCAGTAGAAATTTTGTAATTCTTGAAGGCGATGATAATGCCGAACATCGGAATGTAACTGAAGACCAGCAGAAACAGAATCCCAAGTCCTACGAACAAATGAAAGGGTAGCTGCTTGTGTAAACGCTTTAGAAATAGCTCTTCTTGAATGATGTCCACCTCCTTGACGGCTAATAGATTAACTCGCTTTCTAGGTTAAATTATAGGTTCCTCATGCCGTCATGAACACAGTTCATTTCCAATAAAGAGATGTCCATTTTCAAGGTAGTAGCAGTTGGACTGGTCCTACAATTGAAATGCCACTGTAACCTCGGTACCTTCACTAAGTGTTAACTGAATATATTTCCCGCGTAAGTCCTGTTGTACATCCGCTTTACCTCCGTTGATCTTGGCCTCAGTCCAAGATAGTCCCGCCCTTATTCGGATGGCATTTTCATTCTTGCTGGAACTCAGTACTACATGTACCGTTTTGGCGGAAAGATTCCAGGATAATGCCTTGACTTCGACCCAGGTTCTTGCCATAAGCCCATGTATTGACCCCTTTGTCCAATCGGAAGGCAAAGCCGGAAGAACCTCTATTTCACCCGTATTCGAGTATAACAGCGCTTCATTAATGGCTGCCACAGTACCGAAGGAGGTATCCGTGCAATAACAATTGCATCTTCTGTTTGAATCATGATCTGTCATTAAGGAGCTGTAGTAACCCGCATCCCTCATCATGGGAAGAAGTGCCGAGAGTACTCCGTCACCATTTTTCAGCCTGGCTTGAACTAGCGCCTTATGCATCCAACCATGCCCGGCGGTATCGTCGACAGTATTAAATCGGTCTCTATTGTCAATCGCAATCTTTGCAGCCCGCTTTAACTCCGGATCGGTTTGTGTTTCATAGGCTGGCCATGCCACATAAAGATGGCTCAAATGCCGATGATTGTTATTTTCCGTGTAATCACTCATTGCCCATTCGCGCAAAGCACCATCATAGTCATATTTATAATATGGCAGCAACTCAAGCAATGCAGTCCACTTAGCTATGGCTGTTTCATAACCATCGCGCTTGACTGCCTTTTCCATGGAGATAACCATAGATAGACCATCCCGTGCAGCTGAAATGTCCATGGTGGCATTCGCCGTGATTGTGCTGTTATATCCGATGGGGTGATTCTCTGGAGAATATGTGGGAATAATCAGGTATTTCTCTCCTGAATTCAAAGTCTTTTTGTCATACTGGTAGCATGCCTTGCCGTTGACGTCCATGTAATATTCCGGTGTGCAGATCTGCTGCCAAAAGTTTGCCTGCTTGGTAAGCAAGGGAAGCAGAATATCTTCCGCAAGATCCAGATAGCCTTTGTCTAACAGCTGTGTGAACTCCTTATCGCTCATGCCTCCATCTTGTACACTCAGAATAGTCTGCAGTTCATGAATCCGCATATTCTCATGAAGCGGTATCTTTTGGTTGCCGTAACACTGCCAGTATTCATAAATGGGCAGAAGGCACCAGCTTGCCCCCGCGTTCCAGTATTCGAACGGATAATCATTGTCATATTCCACATGCATCCCGCGATCGCCGTCAGAGTTAACTGAAACCTGCAGTGCATCGTGCATCCCGTACGCCATCCGCGCATTGTATTCAAAGTCGGGAGTATTTCTCAGGAAAAAAGTAATATATCCGAGCTGTGCTTGAGTTAAATGGCCTGTATTCATGGAGGCAACCTGCAGATTCACATTAGCATCAAGCGTATAAATCCCCCGCCAGCCAGGATTCCACTCCCCGGTCCACATTCCATATAAGCGTGGTGCACTGGTACCGCTGCAACAGATCATGGCATACCGTCCCTGGTTATACACCTGCTCCATAAAAGCAGGATTGACTCTTTCCGGAGTTGATTTTTGCGTAGTGATTAAGGTCTGGTTGTCTGAATTTTTGCAGTGCTCGTCGCCATCAATACTGAAGCTCACTGCATTAAACTCTGCTGAATGCTTCCTCGTATGGGCAGCTAGAGCTGCATCATAATTGAATTGACCGTCTGAGGCCAAATATTTTTGCACAACCGCATTGATATCCTGATAGAGTTGGTCTACGATATTGTATTGTGTCATTTCAGCAAATTCTTCGATTCTTCCCATAGAATGAGTTCTGCTTGAGCGCGTAATTAAATATACGGCATCCGCGTCCTTAATCTGAATGACCGGATTTGGTTCTCGCCCAACATTGATCCGTTCATGTCTGCCAGCCATCAGCATTCTTTTCTTGATACCGTTTACAACAACAACCTGAGTCAGGCCAGCGTATCCGCCGTAAGCTAGTTCACTTCCCTGATACACGGGATAATGAGCAACCTGGGCGAGATAATTCGCACCGGAGTCCACCAGCTTCTTATATTGCAGCTCCTTCAGCTCGATGTGGCCTTCGTTCGCTCCGCTTATTGTGGAGATGTCATCAATGGAGAGGGTTATATTCATTTTTGTGCCTGTAGAAGATGCTGTGATCTTGGTAAAAGTTACATTATCCTCACGGGACGTAAAGGATGTGCGGACCCACTCCCCATTCTCATCGCTGTAGCGTACCCCGGTCTCCGCAGTTTCATAATTCGTCCATCTCTCATAACCACTCATACTTCCTTGGGAGGGTATACTGAATCGGAGTTGGTGTCCAGGATGGTAGCTATAATAAAAGGTTCTGATCCTTGTGGAACCGGTTTTATTCGTAATCTTCCATTTATCGTTCTGCTTAAAAACATTTTGTCTGGCATCTGTCAGCTGCTCCGTCAATTCTTCCGGAATCACTCTTGGATCCTTGGAAGGATAGCTAAAGGACATATTCTGAAAAATAAAACTGTCCGTATACGGCGAACCTGAAGTAATATATCCATTCTCCCCATTTCCGCTAACCATACCCTCCCGCCATGCGTTTCCGGGATTCACAGCGGGAACTTCCGTGTAGGTGTTTGCATAATTTCCTTTCTTATACAAACGTATTGTTTCCGGTAAACTGGTCATTAGGTCTCCTCCTGATCTGTTTGGGCTGCAGTTGTTAACATTGCGTCGATTTTTAGTAATAATTATATCAATGGAGACTGGGATTCGTTATCCTGAGAGATGACAAGGAAAAGGGAAGCATGTCGCAATTTTACAAGGGGGGGAGTTAGATCGCATGAAATTACCTAATATTAACATCGGAAATCTTGATATCAAGCTGACTCTTGGCGAGGTAGTACTGAACGTATTGTATGTCAAGTTCGGGTATTTCCACAGTCCTATGCCTGAACACAGCCATAGCCAGGGAAGCTACGAGCTGCATTTTATTCCAACCGGCCAAGGTATTCTGAATGCAGAAGGAAACCGTTACGCAATCACGCCCGGCACGTTATTTGTAACCGGTCCAGATGTCGTTCACGAGCAAATTCCGGATCTGGAAGACCCGATGGCGGAATACTGCATTTTCTTTGAGATTTTGCCCGGCCATTCCATATCTCCGAATGTCAAACGTTCCTTCGTAAGAGAGCCGTCTCTCCCCGAATTGCTGGTATCTACCCCCTTCTGGATTGGGCAGGAGGATGGGAAAATGCTCGAATTGTTCCAAATGCTTGCTGAAGAGCTTTCCCTTCAACAAATCGGCGTCCATCATATGGCGACCAACATTCTTGAGATGATTGTGATTTGTTTGTTAAGACATTACAGAGAGAATCACACCAACGTACCGTCCCTTCCCCTGAAGACTCTTGATGATAGCAGACTGCTTATGATTGAGAACAGCTTTTTATACCATTACAGTTCCATTAGCCTGCAACAGCTTGCTAACGAATTGGGGCTAAGCACAAGACAGACGGAACGAATGGTTCATAAGCAATATGGTATGTCCTTCAAAGATAAGAAGCTGCAAGCACGAATGGCTGCAGCTTCTAGGCTTCTACTCACAACGGAAACCTCCATCGGCCTAATCGCAGCACAAGTGGGTTTCGCAACACCGGAACAATTCAGTAATGTATTCAAAAAATTTTTTGGGATGACAGCCACTAAATACAAAAAGAAGCGTTGAAACGAAGCTAAAACCATTTAGAATAAAGCCTCCTTTGTTTACACTGGAGAATTCCAGATGGAGCAACGAAGGCACTATGTGCTTCACGTTTACTTTTTATTGGATACTAACTTATCAAAAACAGCCATACTCAGCGTTAGCGTTGTGTTCGTATGTGAAGTTACAGCAGTCCCAAAATAGGCAGTACCTGCTGCCGAAATCGATGATGTACCTGTCTGGGTCCACATAGAACCGTTTACTGAAATAAAGGTTGTAACCACATTGCCTGTACGGGTTGCTCTGACCCAGTAGAGCGTATTGGCTAAACGGATGCAGGGGAATAGCTCATCCTATACTTCGAATGATTTACCATATGCTCAAGGACAGTAGACCCTACCGCGAAGCAGGTTGGGACTACTTAACTTCATCCAAGTCCTCCGTCGATTACTGGGTAAAGAAAGTTAAGCCCATGGATTCATCGTCAAGTTTGAATCTGTAGAAACCCGATTACCTGCTAGCGGAGACAGACCACGTTCATTCTCAAAACCGTAAAATTCAACAGAGCAGCGATTCTCCTGTTATTGGAGGACCGCTGCTCTGCATTTTTGGTCATTTGTAGCTTGCTTCAGTAGATTATGAGCAAGTGAAAGAATTACTTCGCAGCATTTCCTGAGCCTACTTCTGGTAACACAGCCATTCCAGACTTACAATCACTTCCAGGTTTCCTGCTGCCTTCGTACAGTGTTCTCTTAGTGGACAGCCTTCGCAGCTCTGGCTTCGGTAATGACGTTTGTGAATTTTATTATCTTTTATCCCAATATAGGATTGGCAGAAGGAACACCTGTCTATAAGTAACACCGAATGTTCAAGACATACAGTATAAGGGTAAAATGACCAGTACCATCTATGTCTAAGTTCACCTTTCTCAATACAAATTGGGCAGTATTTAATTCTATGCCGTTGAATCATATGATTGTATAGTGTATCACCTAACATTAATCTAATTGTATTTGCAGAACCAGATTTCAAATTCTCAATTGGATTATCTGAGAGTTGGCTTAATCTCCTGATCATAGAATGATTAAATTCATTTTTGTTTATTTGTGATGAAGGACAGTTTAAGTTTTTTGCTAGATTCGTAATTCCTGAGTATCTATTCTCTTTTGAAAGCCGATATGTATAACTGACTAAGCTTTCACCCTCAATATACTTCGGATGCCTTATAAGTGTTTTCTTATGGAATACTATAGATTATTTATTATGTAATAGTGAAATTAAGCAGGTGCACGAACTTATTACACATATTCTAAAAGCAAATCTTCGTTCCATTCACATAAAAATTCTTAATCTTGAAGAAAAAGAAAAATTTAATATCACAGCAATTACTCGACGTTTCAAACTTTTTGAGACGTTAAGCAGAGAGACTTTCAGCCTTACAGATAAATTAAGACTTTATTTTGCAATTATGATGTATTTTCAAAATTTCAATAAAATTCCTATGGAGTTGTTTTATTCAAAATACGTTCTTCAAGGAGGCAATCTCTCATCTTCTACAAATCAACAGAACTCCGGTTTAATTTTATCCAGGAATGGAAAGGAATCTTTAACAGAGGATGAAGTAGATTTTATTAACAGTTGTTTAGAGGCATACAGAATCCAGAAGGCAAAATGGCTGTAAGAAAAAGGGGGTGGAGGGTGTATTTATGGGTGATGAAACATTAAAAAACTCAGTAATTGAGGCTTTAAATTTTGCTATTCTAAATAGAGAAAGTCAAATACAAATTTCAGAGTATGATAAGGGCGAAATTGCGGGCTTAAAAAGAGCCGTAACGTTAATTAATATACTATGTAATCCTAGGTATGAAAATGCAACACCAATTGATATTATTATTGATGATTTACCTCCGTATACGGAGACACATAATACGCTTCAAAATAAACCCTTATGACTCAAAGTTTAGCAATCTATAATATTTTATGATATTTAAAAGCCTGTAGCTTAAAACGCTACAGGCTTTTAACGTATGCATACTTATACAGCGGTGTATATTCATACATAATATTGTATGTTTTGTTTTTCTCACTTTTTCTGAAGACTTTTTCTCGCTATTATTGCAAGTTTTATCACAAATTTTGCACAATCACAAGTCATTCTTATCATCATGCCAATAATCTACTCACCCGCACCGGCTATACCCGCAATTCCCGCAAGTCTTACATCCCTCAATATTAATAAGCGATGCGCTTCCGCAGGAAGGGCAAAGATCCCGCGAAGCAGTCGCGTGGCTATGTGCCCCATGGCCTCCATGCCCATCATCAGTAGCCGTAGCTGGAACACTTGATTTCAGCTCGGCGTTCAGCGCTTCATTGAAATCAAGCTCCAGTGTAGCTGCGATAGGTGCAGGCACGTGATCGTCTTGGGCGTTGTTCAGCACATGGGTTTCCAATGCCTTGGCTACAGCGTCGGCGATGGACTCGACGCGGTTCGCACCGAAGCCGATGGCGCCGGAGCCGCCGATGCCTTTGAGATGCTTAATCAGCAGCTCGACCTTCTCGCCGTGATCACCGTAACGCAGGAACAGCGAGCAGACACGACCAAGGGCTTCCGCCATGGCGAACACGTCGGAGCCGGCTTTGCCGACGTTCAGGAAGATTTCGGCCGGCGTGCGGTTGAGATCATTGATGGTAATATACGCCATGCCGAATGGCGTGTTGATCTTATAGGTAGCGCCGCGCAGAACCTGCGGGCGTTTCTTGTATTGTTTGTCCACAACATTAGGCGCAGGCTGCGGTGCAGGCGCTGCTGCTACTGTGACCGGAGCCGGAGCAGCTTCAGCTTCCACTGGCTCAGCTTCAGCAGTCTCAACTGCCGCCGGAGCGTCTTTCTTTTCTTCCTTCTTCGTCGTTTCCAGCACCTGGACGTCCCGGCTGCCGTCGCGGTAGATCGTTACGCCTTTGCAGCCCAGGTCGAAGGCCATTTCGTACAGCTCGGCAGTCTCTTCAACGGTGAAGTCGGACGGGCAGTTCGCCGTCTTGGAGATCGAGCTGTCCACCCAGCGCTGAATCGCAGCCTGTGCACGGATATGATCCTTAGCGGACAGATCCATCGAAGTAACGAAGTATTCAGGCAGCTCTTCACCCGGATGGGCTTCCAGCCATTCCTGGGCAATCGGTACGAACTGCTCGTCATAGCCCAGACGGCTCTGGCGGTAATATTTGAAAGCGAAATAAGGCTCGATCCCGGTCGAAGTGCCGACCATGGTTCCAGTACTACCTGTAGGTGCCTGGGTAATCACCGTAACATTGCGCATGCCATGCTTACGGATGGATTCGCCGACTTCCGGATAGACTTCGGTGATATTACGCATGAAGCCGCTCTGCAGATATTTATCGGTATCAAAAGCCTGGAAAGATCCCTTCTCTCCAGCGATCTCAGCAGAGGCCAGATAAGCTTCTCGCGCCATGAAGCCGTAGAGCTTGTCCAGGAACTCCAGGGATTCCGGGCTGCCGTAACGGATATTCAGCTTGATCATCAGCTCAGCCAATCCCATTGTGCCGAGTCCTACGCGGCGTTCGAGCTTCTGGTTGGCTTCATTTTCCGGGAAATGATACGGTGTCTTGTCGATGACATTGTCCAGGAAACGCACGGAATAGCGGGTCGTTGTCGCCAGATCTGCCCAGTCCACATCGTGATTCTCCGCATCGTAGAACTTGGAGAGGTTGACGGCCGACAGATTGCACACGCCCCAGCCCGGCAGACCCTGCTCACCGCATGGATTGGTGCAGATGATCGGGTTGAAATACCAGCTGTTGGACATCTGGTTGTAATATTCCATGAACACTACGCCCGGCTCAGCCGACTTCCAGGCCGATTCGATAATCGTATGCCACACATCGCGCGCTCTTACGGTACGGTAAGGAATGACACGGCGGCCGTCTGCTTTCCATTTATCCAGATCGCCGTCCCAGATCGTATCGTAATCCGGATCGGTGGTATCCGGGAAGACCAGCTCCCAGTCCAGATCCTCTTTGACGGCTTTCATGAAGGCATTGCTCACGCATACCGACAGGTTGGCATTCGTTACCTGACCCATCGTCTGCTTCACGGTAATGAAGTCCACCACATCCGGATGCCAGTCATTAATCATCAGCATCAGCGCGCCGCGGCGGCTTCCGCCTTGCTCAATCAGTCCGGTCGTATAGCTGAAAAGACCGCCCCAGGACACTGAGCCGCTGGATGATCCGTTCACGCCTCTTACAATCGCGCGGCGCGGACGCAGCGAGGATAAGTTAATGCCAACACCGCCGCCGCGGGCCATGATCTCCGTCATTTCGGACAGCGTCTGCATGATGCCCCCGCGGCTGTCTTTCGGGGAAGGTACAACATAACAGTTGAACAGCGTAAGCTCCTCGCTTGCTCCGGCACCTGCCGCAATCCGACCGCCCGGTACCAGCTTCCAGTCATCAAGAATAGAGCGGAACTTGCCTGTCCACTCTTCCTGAAGCTCGGGAGTCTGCTCTACGGAAGCCATGGCTGCCGCAAGACGGTCCCACATTTCCTCCGGGGTCTTCTCAATATTCAGTGTCAGCTTCTCCACATCCGATTGCACGAGTTCACCGCTGCGGGTCTTCACCGTAACCATCCGGCCGGTGCGCTCAACAATCTCGCCAACCTCCTTGGTTGGGAATTTCGGATCATCCTTCGTCAGGACAAGCACTACATCGCCTACCTTGGCATTATTGCTGTCCGCATCCTTCCAGGCATAACGGTCCAAAAATATTTTTTCACTCAGCCCCTCAAGACGCTGCTTGCGTTCCACTGTACTCAATAGAAAAACCTCCCGGATGATTGATAGGTAATACTTCCGTTCCTTGGTGTGGGCTTAGACTTTTTGTAACCCACAACAAGAACTTCCAGCGGCAGAGTAGCCGCAGCCTGCATGTACAGCGGAAGTTCCTCTTGTCAATAACAAATAACCGCAAAAACCCGCGAATAATCAAATTTTCAAGCTTTTGTAACAATATATTGTATACATCAGCTTTTCAACTATACCACATATTGTATCAGAGTTCTTTTTCCAAAAAAGCGGCCCATGGCGGGAATTTCGGAAAAACGGTAAAAGATAGTGGATTTTCTCCCTCTTTCTCGCTTTTTTACAGGTTCCAGATTGATAAGCTTCCGGGCCCGGAAGACAGATTCCGCCACGGATATTCAAGATCCGCGGAAGCCGCCGCAGCACCAGCAGCAGTACCGCTGCAAGGCTCCGCAATATTACTCCACGGCAGCAGCCGGAGGATAGCAGGTTATGAAATCTCTCTTTTACGCACATACTACTGCTACGCATTTCGATATGAAACCGCGCCGGAGGAGGCTGCAACATGACGCAATTATTCCGCAATTCCTTGCCGCAAGGGGGAAGTACGCCTGCCCCGCTGCTGCCTGTTCCTCTGTCCTTTGAGCGTAACTGGCTGCAGGACCTGGAGTCGAAGCTTGATAAAGGCGGACCCTGGGGAGACTGGAGATTATCCCGGCTGGCCATACAAGGAGAGCAATCGGGCCTCGTTACGAGCTTCGATGAGCTGCAGTGTCTGAAGCATCTGTCCGGGTTATCCCCGCTTCCCCACCAGCTGGATACCGCCCATAAGGTGCTGTTTGAAATGTCAGGCCGGGCCATTCTGGCAGACGAAGTAGGGCTAGGCAAGACGATAGAAGCCGGACTGATCCTCAAGGAGTATCTGGTGCGCGGGCTCGTAAGTAAAGTTCTGATCCTTGTCCCTGCGTCTCTTGTCCTGCAGTGGGTGCGCGAGCTGAACAGTAAATTCGGTATTTCAGCCGTGGCACAGAAGAAAGCTTACTCCTGGGGCAACGATATTGTTGTCGCCTCCATGGATACGGCGAAGCGTGATCCGCACAAGGAGATGCTGCTGAGCCAGGAATTCGACATGCTGATTATCGACGAGGCCCATAAGCTGAAGAATAAGAAATCAACAAACTATCTGTTCGTACAGCAGTTGCGCAAGAAGTACTGCCTGCTGCTCACCGCCACTCCCGTGCAGAATGATCTCGGCGAGCTGTTCAATCTGATCACATTACTGAAGCCGGGACAGCTCGGGAATCAGGGGGATTTTGCCACCAATTTCGTGGTCGATAAACGCCAGCCGAAGAACGAAGTCCAGCTGAGGGGCGAGCTCTCCAAGGTGATGATCCGCAACCGCCGCGGCGAGGGTCCCGTGAACTTCACGAAGCGCAAAGTGCGCAATATTCCGCTCACCCTCTCTATAGAGGAGAAAGAATTATATGACGGTGTCACCGCCTTTGTCAAAGACCAATATCAGGAAGCGGGCGGCAATCTCAGCAGCATGCTCTCCCTGGTTACGCTCCAGCGCGAGGTATGCAGCAGCCGGGATGCGGTGTTCGTCACGCTTGTGAATCTGATCAAGAAGCTTCCGGCGGATTCACCGAAACGTGAGCGGATGATGGGTCTGCTCCAGACGATACGCACGGTCAAGACAAACACCAAAGCGGAGAAAACGATGGAGCTGATCCGCCAAATGAACGAGAAGGTCATCGTATTCACCGAATACCGGGCGACCCAGGAATATCTGCTGCAATATTTCCGTGAGCATGGACTGCAGTGTGTCACTTACTCCGGCGGGATGAACCGCGGCAAAAAAGACTGGATGATGGACCTCTTCCGCGGACGCGCCCAGGTAATGATTGCTACGGAAGCAGGCGGCGAAGGGATCAATCTGCAGTTCTGCCACCATATGATCAACTTCGACCTCCCCTGGAACCCCATGCGGGTAGAGCAGCGGATCGGCCGGGTACACCGGCTTGGCCAGGAGAACGATGTAGTCATCTACAATCTCTCTACCGAAGGCACGATCGAGGAGCATATTCTTCACCTGCTGCACGAAAAAATCAATATGTTCGAGATGGTTATCGGCGGGCTGGATGTCATCCTGGAACGCTTCGAGAAGAAGGAGTCGCTTGAGAAAAGCTTATATAAAATCGTGCTCGAAGCCCGCAGCGACGAGGAGCTGCGCAGCGAGCTGGATCAGATCGGCGATTCTCTCAGCGAGCTGACCCATGCCAATCTGGATGAAAGCGAGGTGGCTCCTTAATGCTGACCCCTGTGGAAGTACGCAAGCAGGTCATGGATTACCTGGAAGCGACAGAGTGCACGATTCTCGAATCCTCTCCGCTGCATGTGACGGTGAAGCTCTCGCCGCGCGCGGACCGGATGCTGACGGACCGCCCTTATTATTGGGGATTCGTGGAGCGCACCGGTGTAGATCCCGAGACCCTGTCCTTCAGCTTCGTCTTCGATCCGGAGAAGTACGATGAACTGGCCGCGCAGGCAGCTGCGCCTGCGGCCCGGCCGCACGGCGGGGCGGTCCGCCCGGCGGCAGGACCTCTGCCGGGCGGCACCGGCGCGGCGGGTGCTGCAGATGCAGAGGCAGGCGCGGAGCCTGGCGCTGCACCGGCTGCTGCACCCGGAGGCGTGGTG